>JAHYJM010000060.1 GCA_019428945.1 Bacillota bacterium
GAGCTGCATTGCCTCCCCCGACAACCACCACGGGCCCTTCAATTTCAGGCAGCTCAGATCTGTTGTATGCAGATAAAAAATCGAGAGCATTCCAGACCCCTTCTTTATCTTCACCGGGTATACAGGCTTTTCGGGCAACCCAGGCCCCGGTGGCAACAAATACCTGGTCAAAATCTTCATAGAGATCGGCAAGGCTGAAATCCCTGCCAAGCGCTTTATTAGTTAAAAACCTGATTCCTTCTTTCTCTAACAGCACAAGTTCCTGCTCCAGTATTTTCCGCGGAAGCCTGTATTCCGGAATTCCCAGAACCAGCATACCGCCGATCAGGTCAGACTTTTCATATACTGTTACTTTATAACCGGCTTCATTAAGATAGTAAGCGCAGCTTAAACCTGCCGGACCTGATCCCACAACCGCTACCTGTCCTTTTATCAATTGCTTTCCTTTTCGCGGCCTGTAATGATCAAGTCTCCACAGGCCGATTGCCTTTTCAACCGACTGTATATCAAGCGCCTGATCATACTGTCCGCGATTACAATTCTCTGAACATGGATGAAAACATACGAACCCGGTCAGGGCAGGAAAGGGATTGTAACGCTTCATGATACGCCAGGCTTCAGCCCAGTCTTCTTTTTTCACAGCTTCCATCCAGCCGGGGATTTCTCCATCCAACAGGCAACCCTGGCTGCAGGGTGAAAGCCTCAGAACCCTTTCAGGAGCTAAAAAACGCCATTCGCCGGTTTTATTTGCAGTTGTCGGCTCATTACCGAAAGAATAGCAAACACTGTCTTTAATCATAACTGGCGGCAAGGCTATCCACCTCCTTTACCATCTCAAAACCGTCTGTAGCTGCCTTGATATTAGCATCAATACTGGCGCTGACTCTTTTTTTAATCGAGGTTATCAGATCGTCCGGTGAAGCTAAACCGCTTATCCTTGCTATTGCCCCAAGCATAACAGTATTTACCATCGGAAAACTGCCAATTGCCAGTTTATGTTTCCAGGCAATTTCCCTTGCATCGATCAGATAGACCCTTGCTTTGGCCTTTTTTAATTCACCAACAGGAATCCTGTTAACCCAGCTGTCGTCTGAGTTGATTAGCATAGTGCCTTCCCTTTTCAAACCGGCAACCAGGGTATCTCCGGCAATGGTCGAATCGAACACAACTACGTAATCTGGTTCATAAATGCGGCTGCGCGGCATCAGACGATCACTGCCGGCTCTGATAAATGCCGTTACAGGCGCACCGCGTCTCTCGGCTCCGAACAGTGAAAATGCACGGGCAAAATGGCCGCCCAAAAATACAGATTCAGCGAAAATAGATGCTGCAACCACAATGCCCTGCCCACCCCGGCCATGCAGCCTGAACTCAAGCATATCTTTCTTCATAAACTTCCCTCCCTGCACATAAACTCCCCCTCCCTGCAATATTCTGCACGGTGCAATTGTTTGCCTGCATAATATTGCACTGATAGTAGGAATAATACCCACAGTTCTTAAATCGCTCTTACCTGCCCCGCTTTTCTGGTTATATATAAAGCAATTTTCATACCATTACTAATAAACAGCAAATAGCAGCAGGAGTCATGACTAAAAGAACAAGTTTAGATTAAGAAGAATTATAAAAGCTGTGGATTGCAATCTAAAAAGAGCCTGGTTGATCCGGAGTTTCGATAGCAGACTGTAGTGATGTAATAGTGATGGCAGTAAGTATTTATGGTAGGTATAAAGTCAAATTGTAAGGTCTGTATAAAATAAGCGGGGTTGTGATGCCTCGAATTCTGAATCAAACAGCTTAAACTTAAATACGCTCTCAGATCAGTCTGTGCTGATGAAGTTTATTGTAGAGATTGCGAACTGAGATATCAAGCCGGCGGGCTGCTTCAGCCTTATTTCCATCACTTTGCTGAAGGATCTGCTCAAGAATTTCTTTTTCCCATTTATTATGCATATCTTTTAAACTGCCTTCAGGTAGTTCTTTCAAAACCCCTCTCTTTTCGCTTTCAGCGATAAATGGCATAACCAGATGTCTTACTTCAATAATTTCCTCGCTGCGGTCCAGGTTAATCAGGGCACGGGCTATTACATTCTGCAGTTCACGTACGTTGCCGGGCCAGTCGTACTCTTTTAAGCGGCGATAAACAGAAGGGACTGTTTCCACCACTGTCCGGCCATATTCCTTGCCGTAGCGGGTGAGATAATGATTAACCAGCAGGGGTATATCACTTTTAATTTCACGCAGGGGCGGCAGGTCGATTGGAAATACATTAAGACGGTAATAGAGATCTTTCCTGAAAAGACCTTCATCAGTCAATTTTTCAAGATCAGCATTAGTGGCGGTAATCAACCGGACATCAATACGCCTGCTGCGGGTTTCACCGACCCTGATAATCTCACCCTCCTGGATCGCCCGCAAAAGTCTGACCTGGGCCTCTTTCTTCATCGCCCCAATTTCATCAAGGAAAAGCGTACCGCCATCTGCTTCTTCAAAAAATCCCTTTCTTCCACCTTTTTTGGCTCCGGTAAAGGATCCTTCCGCATAGCCGAAAAGTTCACTTTCAAGAAGTGTGTCTGTCAGAGAAGCACAGTTGACCCTTATAAAGGGTTTACCGGCCCGCTCGCTTGCATGGTGAATGGCATGCGCAAAGAGCTCCTTGCCGGTGCCGCACTCACCTCTGAGCAGCACACATACAGGGGTTGATGCCGCCTGTTTTGCCCGTTCGACAACCTCCCTGATTTGATCGCTGTTACCGACGATGTCATCAAAAGTATATCTGGATTCAAGCTTTCTAATCATCCGGCGGGTATGTTCAAGCTCTTCCATAACCCGGCGCAGCTCGGAGATATCATGAATAACACCCACACTGCCTTTTAGTTCACCGTTTATGATCAGTGGGGCGCAGCTGACAATAACTTCGCGCCGCAAAGGGCCTACCTTCATCCGCACCCCTTTGATCGGTTTTCCTGTTTGCAGCACCCGCATATGCACACTTTCACCTTCAGCGATATCCACAGTAGCCGGTTTTTCCAAAACCTGGGCCTCGCCCATACCAGTTAACCTGGTATAAGCGCGGTTGATCATGATTCCAATGCCGTTCTCATCAACCACTGAAACCGCATCGGAAAGAGAATCGATTATCGCCTGTAGAAGCTGCCTGTTTTCTTCACTGGATGAAAGACTGAAAGTCTCCTTACCGGTCACATCAATACCCCCCGCCGTGGGACAAAGGGGACAGGTCCTTTTGTCCCACGATGCTATTCTTAATGGGACAAAAGGACCTGTCCCCTTTGTCCCATTAAAGATTGAGCATCTTGATAAACTGGTTTTCGTCAATCACTGCTACTCCCAGCTCCCGGGCCTTGGTCAGCTTACTGCCCGGTTCGTCACCCGCTACAAGATAGTCTGTTTTACTGCTCACTGAGGAACTAACTTTAGCCCCCTTATCTTCAACCAATGAAGCTGCCTGGTCACGTCTGAACCGCTCTAATGAGCCGCTGAAAACGAATACTTTGCCAGTTAGCTCTGAATTTGTCTTTTCCGGCGTTGGTTCAGTAAAATTGACCCCGGCTTTTTCCAGTTTCTCTAATACAAGCCCCGTTTCAGCCATTTTGAAAAAGCTTACTACAGCTTCCGCTATTTTCGGTCCGATCTCATCTATTTCAGTAATTTCTTCCAGGCCTGCTTCACCTATTGCTTTCAGCTCGCCAAAATGTTCAGCCAGCAGACGCGACGCTTTTTCTCCTACAAAGCGGATCCCCAGTCCGAAGAGTAACCGGCGAAGTGGGTTGCCCTTGCTTTTTTCCAGCGAGTTTATGAGGTTTTCCGCTGATTTTTCTGCCATTCTGGGTAGTTCTGCCAGCTGACCGGAATTCAGATAATAAAGATCACCTACATCGCGAACCAGGTTATGATGATACAGCAGCTCTGCTACAGAAGGCCCCATCCCTTCAATATCCATCGCTTTCCTTGATGCAAAGTGCACCAGTTTCTCGACCAGCTGTGCCGGGCAGGAAAGGTTTAGGCAGCGCAATGCAGCTTCACCGCTTAAGCGAACAGTATCAGAACCGCAGGATGGGCAATGCCGGGGCATATTAAATTCTTGCTCCTTCCCGGTTCGCAGATTTTCGGCAACCCTTATTATTTCCGGTATAATTTCTCCTGCCTTGCGAACAACGACCATATCGCCAATCATGATTCCCTTTTCACGCACCAGATCTTCATTGTGCAAGCTGGCTCTCTGAACTATCGTTCCGCTTAGCGCTACAGGTTCCAGGAGGGCTACAGGCGTTATCGCGCCGGTTCTTCCCACATTAACTATAATATCTAAAACCCTGCTCATCTTCTCTTCTGGCGCGTATTTAAAAGCTACCGCCCAGCGGGGACTCCTGGCCGTATTACCTAATATTTTCTGCAGCGCCAGGTCGTTTACTTTTATTACAACTCCGTCAATATCATATGGTAGATTAGATCTTTCTTCCTGCCATCTAAGACAATAGTTCCAGACTGCTTCAGTGCCGCGGCAGATCGCCCGGTTATCATTAACCGGCAGCCGCAGCCCGGCAATGTAATCGAGCAGTTCAGCCTGTGTTGACACTTTAAGGCCGTGTTCGCCCAGGCCATAGATAAAGATACGCAGCGGTCTGGTTGCAGCAAGGCGGGGATCAAGTTGACGAACTGAACCGGCAGCGGCATTACGCGGATTGGCAAAAATCGTCTGCCCCTGCTCTTCCCTATCTCTGTTCATCTTTATAAAATCTTTTTTATTGATATAAACCTCACCCCGCAGCTCCAGAGTCAGAGGCTCTTCGAGCTTTAAGGGAATCTGGCGGATTGTGCGCAAATTACCGGTGATATCTTCACCTGTAAATCCGTCGCCGCGGGTTGAACCTGATATGAACAAACCATCTTCATATCTTAAAGAAACTGCCAGACCGTCAAATTTCATTTCGCAGAAATAATCAATTATTTCAAGACCGCTGAGCTTGCGCACCCTGGCATCAAAATCTTTGATCTCCTCTTCGCTGAAGGCATTGTCCAGCCCAAGCATGGGCACCCGGTGTTCCAGCGTTGAAAATGCCTTCAAAGGTTCGCCCCCAACCCTGAGCGAAGGTGAATCGGGGGGCCGCAACTCGGGATAAGTCTCTTCCAGATTAATAAGATCGCGCATCAGCATGTCAAAAGCATAATCATCGATCTCGGGTTGGTCCAGGACATGATAGCGGTAATTATGTTCATCAATTTCACGGCGCAGAGCTTCAGCTTTTTTTCTGGCCTCTTCAAAATCAGTACCAGCCATTTCTGATCTCCTAACTGACTATTTGAATTCTATCAAACAATATTTAGTTTATTAACTGCTTAAACCTGACCGACCACTATGAGCGGATTATTCTGCAGAGGCAAATTTAGCGTTGATGTAATCGATGATTTTGTCGAGCGGATCACCCGGGGTAAAGATTTGATCTGCCGTACCTGCGGCAATCAGCTTTTCTGCATCCTCTTCCGGTATGATTCCGCCAACCAGGAAAAGCACATCTTTCATATCTTTTTCATTAAGCAGGTGCCTGATTTTCGGGGCAAGGGTCATATGGGCTCCGGAAAGGATGCTCAAGCCCACGACATCAACATCTTCCTGCAGCGCTGTTTCAGCGACCTGTTCCGGGGTTTGGTGCAGCCCCGTATAAATCACTTCCATCCCGGCATCGCGCAGTGCGCGCGCTACCACCCTCGCTCCGCGATCATGGCCGTCAAGCCCCGGTTTCGCGACCAGAACCCTTATTTTTTTAGCCTTAACATCCATTATTACTCACCCCGGATCAGATTAACTTAATCATTATCTTCTTAAACAATTTTTCAAAAACTGCTCAATCATAACTCCTGCCTTCTTAACCTAAAATAACGGCTTTTCTTTATATTCGCCGAAAACTTCTTTAAGAGCAGTAACTATTTCTCCTTCGGTAGCATAGAGTTTTACTGCGGCAAGAATTTTAGGGATCAGGTTATCACTTCCTGCAGCGCCACTTTTTAAATCATCCAAGCTTCTTGTCAGAGCCTGGTTATCGCGTCTCTCTCTCAACAATTTGAGCCTGCCTACCTGCTTTTCTTCTACATCCGGATCAATTTTTAACAAATCTATCTGCATCGGCTCCTCGCAGTTATAGCGGTTTACACCCACCACCACCCGCTCACAGCTGTCTACAGCTTTCTGGTAAATATAAGCTGCATCAGCTATTTCCTGCTGGAAAAATCCGCTGTCGATTGCCGCCAGCACTCCACCCAACTGGTCAATCCGCTCAAAATACACTTCCGCTTCAGCTTCCATTTTGTCGGTCAGCGATTCTACAAAATATGACCCGGCAAGAGGATCAATCGTGTTTGCCACTCCGCTTTCATGAGCGATAACCTGCTGAGTGCGCAGCGCTATCTTCACCGCTTTTTCAGTCGGCAATGCCATAACTTCATCCATTGAATTAGTGTGAAGCGACTGGGTGCCGCCCAGAATAGCTGAAAGAGCTTCCATTGCCGTTCTGACAATATTATTCTCCGGTTCCTGTGCTGTGAGGCTGCAGCCGGCTGTCTGAGTGTGAAAGCGCAGCTTTAACGATCGGGGATCTTTTGCTCCATATTTCTCTTTCATCCGCCTGGCCCATATCCGTCTGGCAGCGCGATACTTGCATATCTCCTCGAAAAAATCCATGTGGGCGTTAAAGAAAAAGGAAAGGCGCGGGGCAAACCGATCAACATTTAAACCCGCTTTAATACCGGCTTCAACATAAGCAAAACCATCGGCCAGCGTAAAGGCAAGTTCCTGAACTGCCGTCGAACCGGCCTCGCGTATGTGATAGCCGCTGATACTGATTGTATTCCATTTCGGAACATGATCGGCAGCAAAGGCGAATATATCGGTAATCAGACGCATTGACGGTTCCGGGGGGAATATCCATGATTTCTGGGCAATATATTCTTTCAGGATATCATTCTGAATAGTACCGCCCACATTGTTTAAACTGATTCCCTGTTTTTCAGCATTGGCCAGGTACATAGCCCAGAGGACAGCCGCCGGTCCGTTTATGGTCATTGAAGTGGTTACCCTGTCGAGAGGAATTCCATCGAATAATACTTCCATATCCTCCAGTGAGTCGATTGCCACGCCGCAGCGCCCCACTTCACCAAGGGAACGCTCATGGTCGGAGTCATAGCCCATAATTGTCGGCATGTCAAATGCAACGCTCAAACCGGTCTGACCCTGCCCGAGCAGGTAGCGGTAACGGTTGTTTGAATCAGAGGCATCTCCGAAACCGGAAAACTGGCGCATCGTCCAGAGACGGCCTCTGTACATATTGGGCTGAACTCCCCGTGTATAAGGATACCTTCCCGGAAAACCCAGGTCTTTTCCATAATCGAGTTCATCTGTATCCAGTGGCGTATAGAGCGCATCGATCGGCTCACCGGAAATAGTATCAAAGTTTTTCTTCCGGTCCTTCAAACCTTCAACCTCACTACGCCATTTATTCAACTCTTCATTTAAATTTTCTCTTTCCAAAACCTAACCACCCTCTCCGTGGTCACCTTTATAAAAGTTGATCTTTGCCAGCAGTTCACCGGCCGCGCTGTAAGGATCCTGCTGCCGCTTCGATATTTTTTCTACCAGGCTGTCAAGTTCAATTGTGTCTCTTACCTCGTCCCAAATCCTTGTTTTAACCAGGTATTCAACCTGCTCGGTGAGCTCCCGCCTGACCCGCTGCCTGCGTACATCGAGAAGCTTTCCGCTATCCTCAAGGAAAGTCCTGTGTTCCTGCAAAGCTTCCCAGAGTTTGTCAACACCATCGCCCTTGATGGAAACAGTGGGCAGGACCGGTGGACGCCAGGGTTTTTCACCATTCATATCAAGCATCATGTTGATTTCCGTGGCCGTTCGCTCAGCGCCGGGCAGATCAGCCTTATTGATAACAAAAACATCGGCAATTTCCATAATACCGGCTTTTATCGTCTGCACACTGTCTCCGCCCGCCGGGGTAAGAATCACAACTGTAGAATCGGCAGTCTTTACAATATCTACCTCAGATTGCCCGACTCCGACTGTTTCTACTATAACAATATCTTTGCCGAAGGCGTCAAGAACCTGAATCGCTTCCCTTGTTGAGCGCGAGAGCCCACCGAGGCTGCCTCTGGTGCCCATGCTGCGGATGAAGACACCGGCATCAAGAGCATGGTCCTGCATGCGAATTCTGTCCCCGAGAATTGCGCCGCCGCTGAACGGACTGGTGGGGTCAACTGCAATGATACCGGCAGTTAACCCTTCGGCTCGAATCTGCTGCAGCAAGCGATCAACCAGTGAGCTTTTGCCTGCCCCGGGCGCACCGGTTATGCCAATAATAAATGCTTTACCGGTATGCGGGTATATTTCTTTTAAAAGCGATCTTTTCTCTTCGTCATCATTTTCGATAAGGGTAATCAGACGGGCAGCTGCCCGCCTGTTACCAGCTAAAAGATCCTTTACCAAATGGTGCATTAAAACACCCCGTATGAGCATGGGAAACAGCTGTCCCCATGGTTAAAATATTTCCGTTACATTAATTTAATCCTGATTTCTGTTTTAAATTTATCCTAATATTCTATGCCCCGACAACCGTCAGTACCCTGTTCATAATGATGTTTGATCGCAAGAACTTCGCTAACGGTATCGGCCACCTTTACCAGTTCCTGGGTAGCGCCCCTGCCGGTAAGGATCACCGTTACTTCAGCCGGCTTTTTCTTTAACAGCTCAAGGAGTTCGCGTTCCTCAATCAGGCCGTAATCAACTGCAACATTTATTTCATCCATTACGACCAGGTCATAATTGCCGCTGAGCAGGGCCTTTTCCGCTTTTTCAAAACCGTCTCTGGCCAGGTCAACATCAACAGGATCAGGTTTTTCACGGCTGACGAAACAATCTCTGCCGGCACGGACTACCGTCAAATTGGGCATGTGGGCAGTTGCCAGGAATTCGCCATAATCCCGTCCTTTCATGAAATGAATCATGTAAACTCTGAACCCGTGACCGAGCGCTCTGACTGCCTGTCCGACCGCCGCAGTCGTTTTGCCCTTGCCGTCGCCTGTAAAGACCATGATCAGGCCTGGCTTTTTCTCTGCCATATTCACTTGCTCCTTCCAAAAAGATCCTGTTATTTTTACGATTGGCTCGGCGTGCTGCGCCCGTACCTACTTTCATTCTACCGATTAATCTTTAATGTCAGCTGAGCAGGTGACGCGAAATAACCAGGCGTTGCACTTCGCTTGTTCCCTCGTAAATCTGGGTGATTTTTGCATCGCGCATGTAGCGTTCAACAGGGTAATCGCGGGTGTAACCATAGCCGCCAAAAACCTGCACCGCATTTGTGGTAATCTCCATCGCCGCTTCGGCGGCAAACAGCTTGGCCATCGCCGAAGCTTTACCGTACGGCAGGCCTTCGCTTTCCAGGTATGCAGCCTGGTAGGTCAGGAGGCGGGCAGCTTCAATCTTGGTTCCCATATCAGCGAGCATGAATGAAACCGCCTGGAAATTTGCGATAGGTTGACCGAACTGCTCCCGGCTCTTGGCATAATTAATCGCTTCTTCCATCGCGCCCTGGGCAATACCGACAGCCTGGGCGGCAATACCATTGCGTCCGCCATCTAAAGTGCTCATGGCAATCTTAAAGCCTTCTCCTTCGCTGCCGAGCAGATTTTCTTTAGGCACCCTGCAGTTGTCAAAAATCAGCTCAAGTGTAGGGGAAGAACGCAGACCCATTTTCTTTTCTTTTTTGCCGCAGGAAAAACCGGGGGTATCTTTTTCTACAATAAAAGCGCTTACACCCTTTGCTTTTTTTTCTTTATCCGTTACAGCAAAGACGATATTAATTTCGGCTTCGCCGCCGTTGGTAATAAAGATCTTGTTGCCATTCAGAACATAACTGTCACCGTCGGGAACAGCGGATGTGCGCTGCGCGGCGGCATCGGTTCCCGCCGTTGACTCGGTCAGGGCAAAAGCGCCCAGCTTATCTCCCAGGCATAAAGGTTCAAGATATTTCTTCTTCTGCTCTTCGCTGCCATATTTATAAAGCGGCCAGCCGGCCAGTGAAGTATGGGCCGATAATGTTGTTCCTGAAGAGGCATCAACACGCGAAAGCTCTTCAACAGCAATAACATAATTTATAAAATCGCATCCTCCTCCGCCATACTCTTCGGGGAAGGGGATCCCGGTTAACCCCAGCCTGCCCATTTTGTCAAAGATTTCACGCGAAAATTCTTCACGTTCATCGCGCTCTTCAGCGCCCGGCCTGAGCTCTTTTTCAGCAAAATCCCTCACCATCTGTCGCGTCATTTCCTGTTCTTCAGTCAGTAAAAATTTCATTTAATCAACCTCCTGCATTGTTATATAAATTAAACTTAAATTATCTGAGTATTTCCCTCGCTACCACAATACGCTGAATCTGATTTGACCCCTCGTAAATCTGGGTTGCCTTTGCGTCACAAAAGTATTGGGAGAGTTTATCATTATCGCCGCACAGGTCGATACATTTTACTGCCGCATCCATGGCCAAATCGGTGGCAAACATTTTTGCCATTGACGCCTCTTTTGAAGTGCGGTTACCTGCCTCTTTCATCACAGCAGCCCTGTAGGTAAGCAGTTTAGCCGCTTCCAGGCGGGTGGCAAGGTCAGCCAGAATAAATGAAGCATTTTGCCCTGTTCTGATTCCGGCTCTCTCCAGCTCTTTAAAGTAATTTATGGCATATTCAATCGATGCGCGGGCCAGACCAAGGCCCTGTGCGGCAATACCGGTTCTGCCTCCATCAAGCAGCGACATGGCAATTGAAAAACCTTCCCCTTCTGCACCAAGTCTGTTCGACAGCGGAACAAAAAGATCCTCCATTCTGATTTCTGTCGTGCTGGAGCGGTTTAAACCCATCTTCTTTTCCGGCTTGCCGGGGAAGAGGCCGATCGAATCTTTCTCAACCAGGAATGCCGTAATACCCCTGCTTCCCGCATTCTTATCAGATCTGGCAAAAACGGTATAGATATCGGCCTCACCGCCACTTGTTATAAACAATTTGCAGCCGTTCAGGCGATACCCGCCTTCAACCCGGATAGCGCCTGTTGTCAGCGCTGCTGCATCAGAGCCTGCCCCTGCCTCAGTTAGGGCAAATGCTCCCAGCAGTTTCCCTGAAGCAAGTCCGGGCAGATATTTTTCTCTTTGCTCCCGGCTTCCGAAGTAGAGCA
>JAHYJM010000061.1 GCA_019428945.1 Bacillota bacterium
AAATTGCATACCCTTGTTCTTATCCATCAGGGAAGCAATTGATTCCAACACTCCCTTGTTAATGGTCGGCGAACCGACTACTATTCCCTTAGCCTTAAATACTTCAGTGATAATGTCATTTGTGTCCGCCCTGGCTGCATTGAAAAGCTTAATGGCAATGCTTCCATTTGCTTCTTTAATTCCGGCTGCTATAGCTTCGGCCGCTCGCCTGGTGCCGTCCCACATGGTATCGTAAATTATTGTAACCTGATTTTCCTGGTAGTCATCAGCCCACTCGGCGTATTTATTAACAATCTGAAGCGGATCATCGCGCCATATAACGCCATGGCTGGGGCAGATCATTTCTACAGGCAGATTCAGCCCGACCACTTCCTTGATTTTAGCTGTTACCAGTTTGCTGAAAGGGGTGAGAATATTGGCGTAATATTTGATTGCTTCGCCATATAGCTCACACTGGTCAACGAGGTCATTGTACATGAGCTCTGTTGCGAAATGCTGTCCGAATGCATCATTGGGGAAAAGGATATTGTCGCCGGTTAAATAACAGAACATGCTGTCGGGCCAGTGAAGCATTTTTGCTTCGACAAAGATTAACTCTTTACCGCCCAGGTCAATTTTATCACCTGTTTTTACCGGATGGAAATTCCAATCTTCGTGATAATGACCACTCAGTGATTTAACACCTGCATTGCTGCAGTAAACAGGAGTTTTTGGGATTTCCTTTAACAGCTCAGGGAGCGCTCCGCTGTGATCAATCTCAGCATGATTGGCAACAATATAATCAATCTCTTTTAAATCGATTTCTTTTTTCAGGTTTGTGACAAATTCTTTGGCAAAGGGTTTCCAGACAGTATCAATCAAAACTGTTTTTTCAGCACCCCTGACCAGATAGGAATTGTAACTGCTTCCTCTGTGGGCGCTTAACTCTTCACCATGAAACTTGCGCAGTTCCCAGTCAATCTTGCCTACCCAGGTAATGTTATCCTTAATTTTAAAGGCCATTTTCATACCTCCCCGTAATTATTCCAGCCGCTAATAAGGGCTGTTAAGATCTTATCATGATTAGCATCATTTTGAAACGTTCAATTGCTTTAAGTGCATGAGGTTCATGTGCGGGCATTATAATTGATTCTCCCTCACTTACCAGATGCGATTTTCCAGAAATTATAATCTCTGCATTGCCGTCAAGAATTAAGACCAATGCATCAAATGGAGCTGTGTGTTCACTTAAGCCCTGACCTTTGTCGAAAGCAAATAGGGTTACTGTCCCGGTTTCCTTTTTAAGGATTTCTTTACTAACCACTGCACCATCCTGATAATCGGTTAAACTTCTGAAGTTAAGTACGTTTGCTAAAAGATTATTGTCGCTCATAGTTATGCCTCCCCTGTCTTTAATATTTATAACCATGCTGGTTATAAATATATATTAGCATATACTTATATATCTTTCAACTATTATTGCGCAACTTATAAGCAGGAAAAACAACCTTTGCTGTATAAAACATTACACTGTTGCAGATTTTAAATTCTATGCGGGAGTGATTAATTATGCAGGGACGTAAAATATTTATAGTTGCCCTGATTGCACTTGCGGTTTTGGCGGTAGCTGTTGTCCCTTTGATGAACACTATAAATAGAGGAAGCGAACTCTATACTGCCAGGGAAGATCGCATAGTTGTGATTAACCTGTCCGGTGTAATCCAGGATTCTGCAGGCGGATTTATTTACGGTGCCGGTATATCGCCGCGTCTCGTTTATAGCCAGCTTAAACGTGCGGCAGATGATCCTTCAATAAAGGGTGTGGTTTTGAGAGTAGACAGTTCAGGAGGTTCCATTGCTGCTTCGCAGGAAATAGCGGCTATGGTTCGCAAGTTCGAAAAACCGATTGTAGTCTCCATGGGAGACATGGCTGCTTCAGGAGGTTATTATATCTCAGCGCCCGCCCAGGCAATAGTGGCTCAATCTGGCACTATGACCGGTTCAATCGGAGTGATTAGCACTGTTATGAATTTGGATGGTTTGTACGAAATGCTTGGGGTAGATGTAGAAGTTTTTAAGTCGGGCGAACATAAAGATATGCTTAACAGAACCATGACAGAAGAAGAGCGCCTGATAATGCAGAATATCTCGGATGAAGCATATGCCCAGTTTATTGCTGAAGTTTCAGAAGGCCGTGGCATACCTATTGAAGTTGTGCGGGAATTGGCTACAGGCCAGATCTACCTTGGCTCGCAGGCGCTTGAGCTGGGACTGGTGGATCGTCTCGGAGGTTTGGAAGAGGCAATTGGCTATCTTGCTGAGTTAAATGATTTTGAAAACCCGGTTCGCTATGAATTCCCTCAGCCTTCAATGTTCACCCAGTTATTTGATTACGGTTACAGGGCTTTAGCTACAATCGAGAAGGCGGTTCTCGGACCGGAAATAATTATGTTTGAACTTTTACGTGAGGGAATAACTCCTGATATACGTTATCAGGTCAGGTAGAGGAGGGGTAGTTATGGGAGATAAATTGCTTGACTGGCTTTTTGGAGTTATTGCGAGGCCTGTTGATACTTTAAGAGAAATTGCAGCGGCAAAACCTTTTGGTTGGGCTTTACTGGTCTATGTAGGAGTAACAGCCTTAATGGCTCTGTCTTCCTATTCGAATATGCATATTTACAATGCCTGGGATGAGATAATGTCAGGGATGAACCTGTATATACCGCTGCCCGTAATATTATTAAGTTTGCTATTTTTGGGTATTATCTCAATCTTTATTTCCAGCGGTATTCTAAATATATTTGCACGTATTTTTGGCGGTAGAGGAAGTTACTGGAGCTTATTTTCTGCTTACGCTTTTACTAACTTTCCGATGATTATCGGGGTTCCGGTGAACATTATAGCCGGCTTTCTCGGTCTTTTCGGAAGTGTAGTCAGCGGATTATTCAGTTTTGGATTGTCAATCTGGGTTCTCGTGCTCCAGGTTATCGCTGTTCGAGAAAGTCATGAACTTACAACGGGGATCAGTATCATTGTTTACCTGATTTATTTTCTGATCCTGATTATTGTGCCAATTACTTTACTTATTGGACTGGTTGCTTTCTTTGTCTTTATCTGATCTGTTTATTCATCATCGGGTAAAAGCATCTCATCTAGGGGTTTCAAAGCTTCAACGACCCAGTTAAAAGCACCTTCTTTACTGGCTTTGTATGCGGCAGGAGCTGCTTCTGCCATCATCCGGTTAATTATCTGGCGCACCTCAGCTTCATCACCGTGATAGCGGGCGTTTCTGGCTTCTACCAGGGCCCTGTGGATTTTTTTCTTCAGAGCTTCAACCTCTTTTTGTTTCATCGGTTTTTCATCATAATCTCCGGGCATGTTTAGTTCGCTCCATTTAACTTATGGTGCGATTTACTCACCTCTTTACCGTTTATGTTATATTAATTATAGCTTTCCTGCTGCAATTGAACAATGCAGCCGGCAGTATTGAACTATATCAGGGAGTGGGTTGCCGTCAATAAGGGTGACAGGGATAATGAAGAAAAAAAAATAATTGATGAAATAAACCGTAAATATGAAGGGCACAGCGGTGAGGCTGATTCGCTGGAAGGTCGTAAGAGGGTTGCCTTTTTTATCAGGCTGACAGCGTTTTTTTTGGCGCTCATTTTTTTATTTACAGTAACTGGCAGGTGGCTCACAGTATTTTCGGGCCCGGTTGTAACTTTTCTCAGGGAATCATGGGAACTTAATTCAGATCCAATGGTGTCTGAACTTAGGAATTCGGTAGTCCAGGTCCACATCGAAACAAAATCCGGCACTTCGGGAGGGCAGTTGCGGGGCAGCGGTTTTAACATAGCTCCTGAGGGACTTGTTATAACTAACAGGCACCTTGTAGAAGACGCGGCGATAATCAGGGTTTCGTTTCCGGGGTATGGCACCTTTATCGCTGCGGAGTGGATCGTCTCACCGGATGTCGATCTGGCGCTTGTTTTATTCGAAGCAGAGGAATTACCGGTTCTATCAATTACTGATCAACCATTAACGAGAGGGGAAGAACTGCTGGTTATTGGCAATCCACTTCAATTTACTCGTATTGCAAACAGAGGAATCCTTGCAGGGTATCGATCTGCTGGAAACCGTGATCTGCCTCTGCTCGTGGTTAGCGCTCATATTTATCCCGGTAGTAGCGGCAGTCCCGTTTTTAACATGGAGGGTGAAGTCACGGGAGTTATTTTTGCTCTGCTGCGAAGTGAAGATCCGGCTCAGACTCTTGGATTGGCTGTTTCTGCGGAGGAACTCATGCTTTTTCTGCAGGATGAAGGTTTTGATTAAAAGGTTTGGTTTAGATGATAAAACCCCGGGGATGTCGAACCAGGGGTTTTATCATCTTGGCTAGATGATTAAAATAAAAATTGAGTGGATCTCTAGTCAAGCAATTTATAACCATTTAATTCCAACTTTGATCTGACATCTTTCAAATCTTCAGTTTTTAGGCGAAGAATCAGATTGGTGCCTCCATCCCTGGTATGTATAATTATTACACTGATGATATTGATGTTAAGGGAGCTGATGTTCTCAGCAATTTTTCCCAGAACACCGATATCATCCTCAACTTCTATTGCTATCCTTACTCCGGCATAGTTGAAACCGAAGATATCTATGAAGGCTTTGAAAAGATCGCTTTCCGTGATCACTCCGAGTAGTTTGCCCTTCTGTTCAACCAAAAGAGTGCCGATCTTATTTTCCCTCATAACAACAGCTGCTTCCTCAATAACGGTATCGGGGTTGATCGTTATCACATTTTTAGTCATGACATCTTTAATTTTAATCATTGGATAGAGGTAATTTATTTCATGTATTGAAAGACTGGTAGCTGGTGAAGGAGAAGCTTTTAGCAGGTCAAAATTAGTGACCAGGCCAGCTATTTTACCGTGTGACATAACCGGCAGACGTCTGATCGAATGTGCTTCCATCAGCTTAAGCGCTTCGCCGACAGTTTCATCCGGGCCTATGGTGATTGGATCACATGACATATAATCGCGAACAAACATTATAAACACCGCCTTAGCTATTTAAGAGTATTACAGCTTATAATTTCATTCAAAATTTAGAGTACTAATACTATTTCTACCCTGGTCGGGTAATATCCTGTTTATCTAATATGTATTGGTAAATATAACTGATTTTTTAAGATAATTCTCATATCTAAACTGCTTTTTCCTTTGGTTTTGGCTTAGTATAGCGGTTGATCAGGGGCACAAGCAGGTTCATACCAATGATCGCAAAAGTGGTTCCTTCCGGCAGTCAGCCCCAGAGCCTCATAGCCATTATTATAATTCCTATTCCGACCCCGAAAATAGATCTGCGGGTTGAACTGCTCTTATTATAATGCAGGAAGTAGATTACCTTCAAATCTAATCTGTTTCAAAAGTTGATTCCATGGTAATTCTTTAATCTATAATGTCCATGGTAATAGTACCGTTTAGGCAGGAATGAACTTTGTGTTGTCGAATCATTTAGAAAAGTAGACTGTATGTTCGTTTTGAAGGGAGCGTGAAAATATGCATCATGAAAAGTATGTCGGAAAGTCGCAGCCGCGCAGGGACGGCCGCGATAAGTTGCGGGGGAAACTGCGCTACCTTGGTGACAGATTTTCGCCTCACATGCTTCATGCAGCGCTTGTGGTAAGTCCGCATGGTCACGCCCTGATAAAAAAAATTGATATCGAAGCTGCATTAAAATCATCCGGGGTGCGTAAAGTGCTAACCGGTGATGATATCACGGGTAATATCGGTATTTACCTCGGGGACAAACCACCGCTTGCCCGCAAAAAAGTACGTCATTACGGTGAGCCTGTAGCTGCAGTTGTAGCCGACAGTGAAGCTGAGGCAAAGGCTGCCCTATCACTGGTAAAAGTTGAATACGAGCCGCTTAAGGTGATCAGTTCACCTTCAGAAGCCCTGGCTGAAGATGCCCCCCTGCTGCATGAAGATATGGCTTCATACAGCCATATTTCAGCTATTTTTCCTGAACCGGGCAGCAACATTTCAAACAGGACAAAAATACGTAAAGGTGACACAGAAGCCGGTTTTAAAGCCTGTGAGACGATTATCGAGGATTCCTTCAGTTTTCCGCCCGGAGATCATGTTGCAATGGAAACGCGGGCATCAACTGCTGAAATATTAGATGACGGCCAGGTGATCATACATTCAACCACCCAGGCGCCTTTCGTAGTGCGCAATCTCCTGTCAACTGCTTTCGATCTGCCTGTAGGTAAAATCACCGTAATTACGTACCCCCTTGGCGGCGGATTCGGTGGCAAGGCAGGTATCCAGCTTGAGGGTTTGGCCTACCTGCTTTCAAAGTCTGTAGGCGGTAGGCTGGTTCGATTGGTAAACAGCAGGGAGAATGATCTTGTATCTTCACCCGGGAGGACTGGTTTAGAGGCCAGGGTTAAACTTGGCTGTTCAAAAGATGGACTGCTGCAGGCTGCCGAAATTCATTTCTGTTTCGACAGCGGCGCATATGCTGATTATGCCGTCAATATAAGCAGGGCTGCAGCAATAGCCTGTACCGGACCCTATAATGTAGCAAATGTCTGGTGTGATTCCTTGTGTGTCTATACAAACCATCCTTTCGCCACAGCTTACCGCGGTTTTGGTCATATCGAGCTGGCCTTTGCTATGGAACGGGCAGTTGAACTGCTGGCTGAAAAAGCCGGAATCGATCCTCTTGAATTTCGCTTGTTGAATGCGATCCGGGAAGGTAACACAACACCCACAAATAGCCGTATGGATTCAAATACCGGTGATCTGCGCGGATGTCTGCTAAAGGTTTCGGAAATGCTCGAATGGGAGGAAGGAAACAGGAAGGTTTTGCCTGATGGTAAAGTGAGGGCTAAGAGTGTTTCAGTATTCTGGAAAGCGCCGGCCATGCCGACGAACGCAGACGGCGGAGCAATTCTTACCTTCAATGAAGACGGCACAATTAACCTTCATTGCGGAGTAATAGAAATCGGTCAGGGCATCAAGACTGCGCTGGCCCAGGTTTTAGCTGAAAAAATGGGCATTAAACCCGACCAGGTTCATGTGGTTGACGAGGTTAACACCAGGGTTGCTCCACATGACTGGGCTACGGCTGCCAGCCGCTCTCTGTTCATGATTGGGCGCGCCCTGCTTGAAGCGGCGGATGATGCCATCAGGCAGCTGCGGCGCACTGCTTCGATAGTGCTCAAATGCCCCCCGGAAGATTTAGCTGTCGGTGAGGGTCGTGTCTACCTTGCCGATGAACCTGAAGTTGGTCTTTCGATGAGTGAGGTGGCTCTCGGTTATATGTATCCGGAAGGTCAGTCTATTGAAGGACAGGTGATCGGGGTAGGCAGGTATATATCAAGACGCCTTACTGCTATTGATCCCGAAACAGGGGCAGGACGCCCGGCCCTTGAATGGACTATGGGTTCACAGGGTATAGAAGTTGAGCTTAATCCTGCTGACGGTACTTATCGTGTTGTAAAAGCAGTTTGTGCTATGGATGTAGGCAGGGTAATAAACCCCTTCCTGGCTCACGGGCAGATTGTCGGTGGCATGTCGATGGGACTTGGTTTTGCCGGTTGGGAAGGGTTCAGCCTGAACCGGCAGGGGCGGGTAATAAATGATGATCTGCGCAGCTATAAAATTCTTCGTTACGGCGAAGAGCCCGAATATTTGGTTGAATTTCTGGAAACGCCCCAGCGTGATGGACCTTTCTGTGCGCGAGGCCTTGGGGAACAGGGAGTCCTCGGTATGCCCGGAGCCCTGGCAGGAGCGCTGTCAAGAGCCCTTGGCCGCCCGTTAAACAGGCTTCCACTGACACCGCAGCGCATATGGGAAGCAGGAAAGGAGGCAGCAAAATGATTCCCTTCGAATTTGAATATCACGCCCCGGAAAATCTGGATGAAGCTTTAGAACTTTACCTTTTGCTTGATGCAGATAATAAAAAGCCGGTTTATTACAGCGGTGGCACCGAGATTATCTCTCTTTACCGTCACCGCAAAATTACCACCGGAGCAGTAATTGATTTGAAGAGCATTCCGGAAACCAAACTTTTTGAAATCAGGAAAGAAAAACTGGTAATCGGAGCAGCTGTCACGCTGAGCCGACTGACTGATGATGAGAAATACCCTCTGCTGGCTGGGATTACCCGCCATATAGCAGATCGCACTGTTCGAAACCGGTTGACGGTTGGTGGTAATATATGCGGCAAACTTCCTTACCGTGAAGCGGTGTTGCCATTCCTTCTGAGCGACTCCGAAGTTGTTTTGGCCGGCCCCAATGGCCGCCGTACTGAAAAAATCGGAGACATTTTCAATAAGCGCCTTCGCTTGGAGACAGGTGAACTGCTGGTACAGTTTCTCACACCTGTTTCCACTTTGAAATATAAAAGCTGGAGCAAAAGGAGAGAAAAACACGGACCGGTAGATTACCCGCTTCTGCATCTGGCTGCAGTTGATGACGGCAGCTGGCTTAGTCTTGCTGTCAGCGGGCTCTGCGCCTTTCCATTTCGCCACGCAACCCTGGAAGAATTATTAAATGACAGAAACCTGCCGATAATTGAAAGGGTAGAAAAATCGCTCTCACTATTACCGGGCGATATAAGATCGGATGAACTCGGTTCCGCAGACTACAGGGAGTCGCTGTGGCAGCATGATCTAACGGAAATGTTGAATGAAATGGAGGGAGCGCGGTGAGTAAAACATATTGCAGTGAATCGGTAATTGAGATAAAAGTAAACGGGGATATCCGCCGCGTAGTCGTAAGGCCATCTGAAACCCTGTTAAGAGTACTCCGTGAAAAACTGGGCCTCACCGGGCCGAAACCAGGTTGTGAAAACGGCGACTGTGGAGCCTGCACAGTGCTGCTCGATGGCTTACCGGTTAAATCCTGTTTGATTCTTGCTGTGGAAGCTGCCGGCAGAGATGTAATAACTGTAGAAGGGCTGAAAAATACAGCAATTCAGCAGGCTTTCCAGGAAGAAGGTGGTTTCCAATGTGGGTACTGTACTTCCGGTTTTCTTGTCAATGCCTATGCATTGCTTGAGAAACATCCCGAAGCCGAAGAAACTACCGCACGGGAATGGCTGGAAAGTAATCTTTGCCGCTGCACCGGTTACGAAGGTATAAACCGCTCAATAATTAAGGCAAAAAAGATTAAGTCCGGCAATTAGATATTTGGTGATTGTTATTTTCCTGCGGCAGATGTATCCTTAATAAAAAGCAGGTTGATGACATTAAACGCAGGGAGGCTAACTAAAATTATAGATCACGGCAAACTCGAAAAAATCTTTGACGTATTTGGTTTTACCGACTACCGGTGGATAAAACCTCCTAATATTGAAGTGGCACATTGGGTTCGGTTTAAGTGTATTTTCGGTTGTTCAAGTTATGGCAAGAAGGGAACCTGTCCGCCGCAGGTACCTTCTGTCGAAGAATGCCGGGCATTTTTCAATGATTACAGTGAAGCGGTAATCTTTCATTTTGCCAAAAAAGTTGAAAAGCCAAAAGATCGCGTGCCCTGGAGTAAGGAAGTTAGTAAAAAACTGATCAAACTCGAACGAGAGGTATTCTGGTCAGGTTATCATAAAGCTTTTGTACTCTTCATGGATGAGTGTCGCCTTTGTAATGAATGTACCGGAACAAGGGAGAGTTGTATCAATAAGGACGATGCCAGGCCAGGGCCGGAATCACTCGCTGTTGATGTTTTCTCAACGGTCCGAAGCGTAGGCTATCCCATTGAAGTGCTTAAAAACTATGATGATGAGATGAACCGCTACGCATTTCTAATGGTCGAATAGTAGTACACAAGGGGACGGTTCTTTTGTGTTATAATTTCAACACAAAAGAACCGTCCGTGCGGCTGAGCAAGGTCGCATCATATAGCGGGTGAGAATCCCGTCAGGTAAAGATTAGCCATCAGCCTGTAGCCAGCCTTGGAGCCTTACTGGTGACAGTAAGGTTTAAGCGTAGGTAGGCGAGCAAGTGGGCCGAAAGCGAGCAGCTGAAGCTTATTGAGCCTCGAAAACTTAAATGGGAAAGCAGATACGCTGGACGGCGTAGAAAGCAGCATTCCGGTCATTGTTAAGGCGAGAAGGCTGGGGTTTCCCCGGGGTCGGAGAGCTTGGCACGCTTGACATTGGTATGATGCGGCAACTCAGGAGACCTTACACGCTCTCTTTTAAAAGAGTATGGCCGACAAGCGGGAGCAAGAGAGCCAAAAGGTGTGTAAGGAGTCGGATCACCGAATAGTACTAAAGAAGCGGGGTAATTCCCGTGGAAGGAAGGCGGTGACATAGCAGCGTCTATGTGAAAGAAACATTCTCTGCACACAGAGGTGGATAAAGAATGGAAACGAAATTTGCAAAGATAACGGAGATAGCCAGGCAAAAGAAGAAGGAGAGATTTACCTCTCTGGTGCATCTGATTAACGCCGAGAGCCTAACTGAGAGTCACAAAGCGATGAAGGTCGGTAAGGCTGTTGGAGTAGACAAAACTACCAAAGAGGAATACGGAGAGAATCTGGAAGAGAACATCGCACGGCTACTGGAGCGGATGAAAAAGCAAGCCTACAAGCCACAACCGGCTCGGCGGGTATACATACCTAAGGCTGGTAAAGGAACCCTGAGGCCATTAGGGATTCCCGCCTATGAAGATAAACTGGTTCAAAAGGCAATTGCCCCAATCCTAAATGCCATATATGAAGCTGACTTCTTGGACTCTTCCTATGGGTTCAGGCCTGAAAGAGGATGCCATGACGCCCTGAAAATGCTGGGTAAGATAATCGAGACCAGGCCCGTTAACTATGTTGTAGAAGCAGACATCAAGGGATTCTTCGATCATGTCGACCATGATTGGATGATGAAATTCTTAGAGCACCGCATCGCAGACAACAACCTGTTGAGGCTTATCAAAAGATTTCTCAAAGCAGGGATAATGGAGGCAGGGATAAAATATGACACCCCAGAGGGAACACCGCAAGGAGGCGTTATATCGCCGATACTGGCTAATATCTACCTGCACTACAGTTTGGACCTGTGGTTTGAGAAAATCTTTAGTCCGCAGTGTGTAGGCAAGGCCTACCTGGTGCGCTACGCTGATGACTTTATGGTCTGCTTCGAATGCAAACAGGATGCAGAAGCATTTATGACAGCACTCCGAGAACGGCTGGCCAAATTTAACCTCGAACTAGCGGAAAAGAAGACGCGCATAATCCGATTTGGGCGTTATGC
>JAHYJM010000062.1 GCA_019428945.1 Bacillota bacterium
AACCCCTGTAGCCCGGAAGAAGCAGTTTTCGAATCTTCCCTTTAGCAGTAATTTGACTCAGACATATACATCCATAAAAACCATTACTCTTAAAGTTTAGCTCACTCACACAAGGATCTTACCCAAATAAAAAGAAGCAGGAGCTCCTCTTCAGGGAAAAGATCTTTTATGAGCCCCTGAAGCCCTGCAGCGAAAAGACTTTCATCATATTGAAAAGTTGCAGTATGGGCTGACAGGTAACCGGCAGATTGAACTTTCTCTCACAATCAAGTATAATCTACAATTGGGGCTGAATACAATGTACCTTAGAACGGCTAACAATCGAAAAAAAATTTTACCAATAATTCAGCGACTGCAGGACACTTAATTATAAAGAGCCTGTGGTATTTAAGTCTGTACAATATAGAACTGTTTGGCAGATTCAGATTTTACGAAGAAGGAGTGACACAGAATGAGTGAATATTTTACAAGGATGGGCGACGGATCAGGCATCTACATGAGCGCCGAAGAAATCCGTGAAGATATCCTTAAAGGCGTCAAGGACGCCGCGGATCGCGGCAAGGTTCCGGAACTGACCCGGGAAGAGATAGACTATCTCTTTGACATTATAACGATGCCCGGCAATATCGTCGGCGTAGAGCGGGGAAGAGAAGTAGTCAGCACATCTGATTCCGGAAGCTGCAAAATGACCTATCATGCCAACATCGCCATGGAACGCTCAATGGCCGTGATGGTCAGTGAAAAAGTGCTCGGTGCTGACTCGGTCGATATCGGCAACATGGATTACAGTTACAAGGCGGTAAAGCAGATAGTCCATAACGAAACACCGGTAATGGAACTGGCCCAGCTTAACGCTGTTATGCCTGTGCTTTACGGCTCTATGCCGAATCTTGGCCTTTACACCAAGCCGGATGGCCCCGTAGAAAACTGGTCAGAACTGCTGCCCATGGCAAAAATTGAAGAAGCGCGCGCTGCCCAGGAAGAAGCAGTAGAGCATGCTGTTAGAGATATCGTATTCGTGGCAGGTGAAATGTATGCAGCAGGGGCAGATGGTATAAACCTCGATACCTGCGGCGCATCCGGAGATGCAGACTTTTTGGCCGGCCTGCTCGCCACCGAAAAAATCAAGGAAAAATATCCCGACCTTGGTGTTGAATTTGGCGCAGCCGGAGAATTTGTGCTTGGCATGCACGGAAAATTAAATTACAACGACTTAAAAATTGCCGGTCAGTACCCGCATGTGCAGGTCAAGATGGCCGAAAAAGCGGGGGCTAATATCTTCGGCGCCGTTGTTAATACTAACACCAGTATGTCCTTTGCCTGGAATATCGCCCGCTCAGTAACCTTTGTCAAGGCCTGTGTTGCGGCAGCCGAAATCCCGGTTCACGTTAATGTGGGCATGGGTGTAGGCGGCGTTCCGATGAGCGAAATACCGCCTATCGACGCTGTTACCAGGGCCGATAAAGCGCTGATTGAAATCGGTAAAGCCGACGGATTATAGATAGGCGTAGGCGATACATTCAGCCTTGAAGTCGCGCACGCCGTATCTTCCTGCATGAGCGGGATTCGCACAGCCGGAGACCTGGTTTTGCGGATGCAGCTGGCAAAAAGCATGAAGATCGACGACGCAAAAAAATATGTGGCAGAAAAACTCGGCGTAAAGCCTATTGACTTAAGCGATTCAGACCTGATGGCAGATATCCGGGCAAAGAATGGCCTGGGACGCTCATTCGATCTGAACAAGATGCCCAAAGGTATTGAAGCCAAGTTTAATATTGCCAAAGTCCTGGGAATTAAAATCAACTCGGTCGACCTTTTTAAAAATAGGACCGGTATCAAGTAAAAGAAGGAGTGTTAAATTTGAGCTTAGAAGCTATTCTTAAAGACGCTAAACAGGCGATTCTCGATGTAGATGATCAAAAAGCAGTTGAAGTTGCCAGGCAGGCTCTGGCCGAAGGTGTCGACCCCGTTAAAGTATTAACCGAAGGTTACAGCGTTGGTATCCGTGAAATCGGCGACCTTTTTAGCAGGGGCGAAGTTTTCATGCCCGAAATGATCCTTGCTGCAGAAGCGATGAAAGCGGCAGTTGCAGTTTTAGACGAAGCGATCGAAGGTGAAGCGGCTGAGAAAGCCGGCACAATGATCTTTGCCACCGTTGAAGGCGATGTGCATGACATCGGCAAAGGTATCGCCATTGCCCTGATTCAAACCCAGGGAATTGAAGTGATCGACTTAGGCCGGGATGTTCCTGTTGAAAAAATTATTGAAGCGGCAGAAGAACACAAAGCACAGGTAATTGGTACAAGTGCCCTATTAACCACAACCATGCCGAACCAGGAAAAACTGGAGCAGGAACTGCGCAACCGCGGTTTGCGCGAAAAATACAAGACCATTATCGGCGGCGCACCATGCACTCAGCGCTGGGCAGATAAAATCGGCGCAGATGCCTATGCCGAAGACGCCGCAGAAGGCGTAAACAAAATCCTGGAACTTCTGAAGAAATAGTGGGACAGAGGGGACAGGTCCATTTGTCCCACTATTTTCACCACTGCCAGTAATGGGACAGAGGGGACAGGTCCATTTGTCCCACTTTTTCACCACGATCAGTAAAGACCGGTAACCAGTTTACCGGGATTGATTATCAGAGCTTACAGAAAAATAACTTAAGGGGTATGATATGCCCGGTGTTCAAAACCGGATCAATCATACCCCTTTTGCTCATACTTTTTCTGTATATTAATTGAACCGACTATGCCTTGAAAGTTGTTTGGATAAAAGATTGAAGTCGCCAGGAAAATGGGACAAAAGGACCTGTCCCCTCTGTCCCATTAGTTGGTTCCGCAGACGACACAGGGTCCTTCAGGTCTGACGTAACGGTTGTTGTTCCAGATGCCGCAGTCGAACCTGTAGCCCTGGTTGGCCATTTCAACGGGGCAAACATTGTACATCACGTGATAACCCTCATATGTCTGACAGCCGTCACTGGTGCGTCCGCACCCGCTGCAGATAAACTTTGGTGAAACAGAGCCCTTTCCGTTATCGGCATATCCCATGAAATCGACAGGCTCGCCGCAGGCAAAGCATGTAGACTGGTCAAGTTCTCTGTAATTAGTTCCCCGCTGGTCAGTGTAAGCGCCCACAGTGTCGATGTAGGTTACCAGGTTCTCGGGGTATGTATTGATCCGGGGAAGATTAAATGGCAATACCTCTGACAAACTGTCATAAACAACCGTGGTTATATCCATTATTGCCGGAGCCATGTAAGACTGTTCAACCTGTTCGGGAAACTCGGCATAAACAGGGAAGGAGGTCATTAAAATCAAAAGGATGCCGATGACTGTCAGCCCGATCACCACTCCCAGCGTGCTGCCGCCCAGTTTATCGATTATCCTGACTGGACTGAAGCCAGTGACAGAATGGAAAACGGAACCGATCAGGTGGACTATTACTGCCGTGAGAGAGAATATAATTATAAAGCTGAAGACATCAACCGCTATATCGGGAAAAGTGATATATTCCAGGATGAAACTGCTCAGAAGGATGTAATAATTAATGGCCACGAGAATGCCCGCCAGCACCCCGGCAATGTTGAACACGCTTCTGATCAAGCCGGTCCTGATCCCCTGCACGAGAGAGAGGATGAGGATAATTGCTATTATTGCATCAAGCCAGTTTAAATTAAAAGGCATATTAAGGGCACCGCCAATTTTGATCTGCAATTCTTAAAAACCTTTATCAAACAATTATAGCATATAATTTTTGCTGAAACTTTAATGAAAAATATACTGTTTGTGCAGGAATATGGTTTAGATTGAAGAATAATTACTAATCGACAGTATGGAACCTGAAAGGAGGCGTAAATATATATTCGCGGTTCCGGTTCTGTTGTGTCTAAAAAAGGTTAATAACAGTTTAGGAGGTTATTATTTATGGATTATGGCTTTTTATCTATTTTACCACCGATTTTAGCTATTGTATTGGCGATTGCCACCCGTCAGGTTATTGTTTCTCTGCTTGTTGCAGTATGGCTGGGGGCTACAATTCTGCATGCCAGCCCCATCGATGGATTCTTCCGTACAATTGATACCTACATTCTGGAAAGCGCAGCTGACCCATGGTATGCAGCGATCCTGATCTTCACCATGATCATCGCCGGTACTCTCGGCCTTGTTACCAAAGCCGGTGGAGCGCAGGCAATTGCCAATGCTCTCGCCAGTAAGGTGAAGAACGCCCGCGGCGGCATGCTGGCAGCCTGGCTAATGGGTATGATCATCTTTTTCGATGATTACTCCAGTTGTATTATTGCCGGTAATACTGCCCGCCCGATTACCGATGCTGTAAAGATTTCAAGAGAGAAACTGTCCTACATTATTGACTCCACCGCAGCGCCTATCGCTACAGTGGCTCTCATTTCAACCTGGATCGGTTTCGAACTTGGTATTATCGGAGAAGGGTTCGCTGCAATCGGTATGGACAACGTGCCCGTTTACCTTATATTCCTCCAGAGCATCCCATATCGCTTCTACAGCATTTTCGCCATCGCTCTTGTGCTGATCCTGGCGATCACCATGAAAGACTACGGCCCAATGTACAAAGCTGAGGTGAGAGCCCGTACTGAGGGCAAACTGCTGCGTGACGGTGCCGAGCCTCTTTCAGCGACTGACACTGAAGTTCTGCAGCCTGCTGAAGGTACCCCGCTTCGCTGGTACAACTTTGTTATCCCGGTGCTGGTTATTATCATTGCAACCTTCGTTGGTCTTTATGTGGCCGGCGGTGGCGCAGAGGTTGGCTTAATGGCTGCCTTCGGCGATGCCGATTCCAGTGTCGTGCTTCTCTGGTCATCGAGTCTTGGTGCGCTGGTGACTTTAATCATGGTTCTTATTCAGCGTATTGTTCCTCTCCAGGAAGCTATTGATACGATTATCAATGGCGCCAAGTCTGTTTTCCCGGCTCTGATTATCCTTGTATTCGCGTGGGCGTTAAGCTATATCTCGGGTGAACTCGGTGCTGCCGATTACCTGATCAACCTGGTCGAGCGGACCGGAATCAGCATTGTTGTTCTGCCGCTGCTCATCTTCCTCATCTCATGCTTCATGGCTTTCGCCATGGGCACCTCCTGGGGAGTTATGGGTATTGTTACCCCGCTTGCCATTCCGATTGCTGCGGCAATCGGCGGTGAAGCATTCCTGGTTCCCGTTCTGGCTGCTGTTCTTACAGGAGCTATATTCGGTGACCACTGCTCACCGTTATCCGACACCACGATTCTTTCGTCAACCGGTGCCGGTTCAGACCATATTGACCACGTGCGCACCCAGATTCCCTATGCCCTTACGGGCGCTGTAGTTGCCGGTGTTTTTGGTTTCATTCCTGCCGGCCTTGGTGTGCATCCGCTGATCTCAATCGTTCTCGGTATTGTAGTTCTTATCGTCTTTGTCAAACTGGTTGGTAAGACAACTGCTGATGCCGAATCGATTGCAGCATCAAAGAAGTAAGAATAAAACAGGAAGGGGTTTAACCCCTCTTTATAGTTTGATAAGAACCGGCCTTCGGGCCGGTTTTTATGTGGTGGCGGCGCGCCCGGCTTGGGCGATAGCCTGACGGTGAAAAACTGTTGAAGAACCGGTCAAGGCAAAGGTGTTAAAATCTATTTACTTTGATCTGATTAATTTGTTACAATGAACAGGGCAACTGATCTATATATTTGTCAGAGAAAGGAAATCTGCATGGAAGTCAGAGTTGCTAAAATGGAAGATATGGAAGCAGTTTGCCGTCTCTGGACAATGCTGCTTGAATTTTACGAAAAAAATGCTTCTCCCGAAGTTATGCAGAGCAGCTATAAATATGCGATCGAACATCCCCATAAAGTCCTCATCTTCATTATCCTCATTGAAGGCGTGGTCACAGGTACTGCGAGTCTGCATCTGGGGCATTACTCAACCTGGAACAACAATTGGTATGGTCATATTGAAGACGTGATTATCGATCCCGAATATCGCGGCCGTAACCTGGCTGAAACTCTTCTTCGGCATGTGATTGTAGCTGCCAGGCAGGAAAACCTTAACCGGATCGAGTTAAATGCCCTTGTCGACAATATACCGGCCCGTAGACTCTATGAAAAACTTGGGTTTACCACAGATTCCGTTGCCTACGAGCTCCCGTTGAATAAATAAATGGTTAGTTAATATATAAAGCAGCCGTAATGCTTAAGAGCCCTGGTTTAACATGTTTAAACTGCTGAGCGGCAATATATTCTTTTATATCGAGAGGAGATTTAAATATGCGTGATTACCGGGAAATACCCTTATGGAAAGATGCAACACCTGAAGAGTGGAACGACTGGCGCTGGCAGGTGCGCAACCGCATCACCACCCTGGAGCAGTTAAAACAGGTTATAGACCTTACCGATGAGGAAGCAGAAGGAGTTAAACAGTGCCTTCAGCATTTTCGCATGGCAATTACACCCTACTATGCCACCCTCATAGATCCCAAAGACCCCAACTGCCCTGTGCGTAAACAGGCAGTCCCATCAGCCCATGAAACCCACTGGTCGGAATTTGACATGGCCGACCCGCTGCACGAAGATGTCGATTCTCCCGTGCCCGGCCTGACCCACCGTTATCCTGACCGTGTTTTACTGCTGGTTACCGACCAGTGTTCCATGTACTGCCGCCACTGTACCCGCCGCCGTATGGCCGGCGCTACAGACAAGGCCAATACCCGCGAAAATATTGATGCAGCCATAGATTACGTGCGCCGCACTCCTGCAGTCAGGGACGTGCTTATCTCCGGCGGCGACGGTTTGCTGATCAGCGATGACCTGATTGAGCACATTTTAAAAGAGCTTCGCGCTATACCGCATGTTGAAATGATTCGCTTCGGCAGCCGCACCCCGGTGGTTATGCCCCAGCGCATCACTGAAAAACTCTGCACTATGCTGAAGAAGTATCATCCGATCTATCTTAATGTGCATTTTAATCATCCCAAGGAGATCACTTCCGAAGCTGAGGCAGCCTGCGCCCGTCTGGCCGATGCCGGTATTCCCCTCGGCAACCAGTCTGTGCTCTTAGCCGGTGTAAACGACTGCCCCAAAGTGATGAAAAAACTGGTTCATGAGCTCCTGCGAATCCGGGTTAAGCCCTACTATATTTACCAGTGTGACCTATCACAGGGAATTGAACACTTCCGCACCTCCGTTGCAACGGGTATCGAAATTATCGAGAACCTGCGCGGCCATACCACTGGTTTGGGCATCCCCACATTTGTAGTCGATGCTCCGGGCGGCGGCGGAAAAATTCCGGTTATGCCCCAGTACCTGATCAGCCAGGGCACAAACCGGGTAGTGGTGCGTAACTTTGAGGGTGGACTCTATTCATACACCGAACCACCCCGCCAGGTTGATCCCAGTAAACCCTGTCCGCTCTGCGGCGGAACGCACAACCAGTATGATGTCGGGGTTGCATCACTCTTAAACGGCCAGCACGTTGCCATGGAGCCGATTATAAAAGAGTAATGAAAATCTTTCTTCCCTGCCCCTGCCATAAATTAAAAGGAGAATTTAAAAAATGGATAAATATACATTCACCGGTCAGCCTAAACTGCGCATGATTAGTGATGATGAAATTAAAATGGTTCATCAGAAAGCGCTGCACATTCTTGAAAATGCCGGCGTCAAGTTTGAGTCGGAAGAAGCGCTGAAAATATTGAAAGATAATGGCGCAGTTGTCGATTTCGACAAACATATCGCTAAAATCAGCCCCCAGATGGTTGATGATGCCGTCAAGAAAACCCCGTCCGGGTTTAAGCTTTATAACCGTGAAGGCGAACTAGCCGCCGATATGAGTGGTAACAAGACCCACTTTGATCCGGGTTCTTCCGTAATTAAGTTCATGGAGTCTGACGGAAGCACTGTCCGTCGAACCGAATCGAAAGACCTGGTTCAGATCAGCCGGGTCAATGACGCCCTGGAAAATATTCACCTCCAGTCTACCTCGGTTGTCTGCTATGATGTCCCTGAATTGATCGGCGATAGCTACCGGCTTTATCTATGCCTGAAAAATTCGCCAAAAGCGATTATTACCGGCGCTTTCAGTGTGCCCGGGGTTAAATATATGCGTGACATGCTTGCTGCTGTGGTTGGCGGTCATGACAGGCTGCGCGAAAAACCGCTTGCCGTTTTTGATATCTGCCCCTCGCAACCGCTGAAGTGGACCCACATCAGCGCTGAAAATATTATCGACTGTGCCCGCGACTTTCTGCCCCAGGAGCTTATCTCCGTTCCCATGCCCGGCGCAGCCACCCCGATCACTTTGGCCGGTTCCCTGATAGTCCATACAGCCGAAACCCTGAGCGGCATAGTCCTGGCCCAGTGCGTCAACCCCGGCGCCCCGGTTGTTTACGGCGGTGCCCCAGTGCTGTTTGATATGCGTTTCAGCACCACCCCGATGAGCGCCGCTGAGGCCACGATGATCTCGGCTGCCTATTCCCAGATGGGTAAATATTTTGGTTTACCTACCCATACATATGCCGCGCTTAGTGATTCGAAAGTAACCGACATGCAGGCTGGAATCGAAACAGCAATGAGCAGCACTATTGCCCAGCTGGCCGGCATCAATATGATATCCGGGGCCGGCGCGCTCGATTTCATCAACACCTTCAGCCTGGAAAAACTGGTAATTGATAACGACATCTGCGGTATGTCTCTGAGGGTGGAACGCGGGATCGAATTCACCGAAGAAAAGATGGCAGTTGATTTAATCGAAAAACTCGGGCCGGGTGGAGCTTACCTTGATACCGAGCTCACCATGAAGTATTTCAAAAGTGAAGCCTATATGCCTTCGAAAGTGATCGATCGTCACGATCGCAAAAGTTGGGAAGAAGAAGGTAGTAAAACAATCTTCCAAAGAGCGCAGGAGAAGGTTAAAGATATCCAGGAAAACCACGTTCCCGCTGCTCTTGACAGCGATCGCGACAGCAAACTTGATCAGGTCACCCGCGAGGTAATCAAAGAGCTCGGTATTAAAGCCGACCTTCCCATGGGTCCCAGATAACTATAAACTCCGCCAAAAAAATAAGTCAAATTGGTGTCAGACACTAATTTGACTTATTTTGCTTTTATTTTTTTTAGTTGGCGGCGTATTTCCAGCCGGCTTCGAAAGAAAGTTTGTTGATATCAACCAGCTTGGCCTTGATTTCCTCTTCCATCACCTTCAGCCACTTTTCCTTTGCATAAGGCATGATCCGGGCCAGAATCCCCAGCAGGAATGTGTTGACCATGCGCGGGTTTTTGGTAACTGGCTCCATCGAAAGAGCGTCAACGGCGATCAGCCGGGCTACCTTGCCTTTGATCTCTTCCAGGATCTGATCGGGATACTCAATCTGGCCGGTCAGCACCGGCAGCGGCTCAAGCTCCTGGGTGTTAACGATTACAGTCCCTGCCGGTGAAAGGAAGGGCAGCCAGCGCAGCGCTTCAAGCTTTTCAAAGGAGATCAGGATATCGCCGTCGCCTGCCGGGATTAGGGGTGAGTAGACCTTTTCTCCGATTCGCACATGCGTGATCACCGAACCGCCCCGCTGGGCCATGCCGTGTGTCTCGGCAGTTTTGACATCCAGCCCTTCGGCTATGGCCAGAGCGGCGATCACCCGGCCGGTAAGAATTGTTCCCTGTCCACCCACACCGGCAATCAGGATATCAGTTTTAGCACCTTTATTCAATGATTTCACCCGCCTTTCCAACTGCAGACCCAATTGCATCAAAGCGGCAGAGCTGCTCGCAAAGACCGCAGGCATTGCAGATAGTGCTGTTGATCATTGCTTTCTCATCTTTAAGGCTTAGCGCCGGGCAGCCCAGCTTGATGCAGGTGCCGCATCCGGTGCATAGTTCGCTCTCCACATGAAGCGGTTCGTCAAACCCGGCCAGCAAAAAGACGCAGGGGCGGCGCACTATAACTACCGAAGGCTCTTTGGCAGCAAGCTCTTCTTTAATCTTGGCCCGCACCTCTTTCAAATCAAAGGCGTCGACCACCTCAACGCGGCGAACGCCAAGAGACCGGCACAGCTCTTCAATATTAACTGAGGGAGCCTCTTCACCCTGCAGGCTTGTTCCCGTTCCGGGGTGATCCTGGTGCCCCGTCATTGCCGTGATGCTGTTATCAAGAATCAGCACAGTAATCGGGGCCTTGTTGTAAACGGCGTCCAGAAGGGGGGTAATGCCTGAGTGCAGAAAGGTCGAATCGCCGATAACAGCTACCGTTTTTTCGGCAGAAGCGGGGTTGGCCCTGGCCATGCCGAGCGCCATTCCGATGCTTGCTCCCATGCAGACACAGGAGTCAATTGCCTCCAGTGGGGCGAGCGCCCCCAGAGTGTAACAGCCGATATCGCCCATAACATTCAATTTTAATTTTTTAAGCACATAGAAGAGACCGCGGTGCGAACAGCCGGGGCACATAACCGGCGGACGGCCGGGAATAGGTTCACGAACTTTTATCGGTTCAACTTTTTTGGCCAACACTTTTTCGCGGATAATCTCTGCACCAATTTCGCCCATCAGCCCGAACAGTTCTTTGCCCCTGACGGGAACTCCTAAATCCATGGCCAGCAGCTGATCTTCGAAGAAGGGGTCGAGCTCTTCAATGACGATAATCTCTTTAACCATGGAGGCAAACTCGCGCACCATTTTCTTCGGCAGCGGATGGCTGAAGCCGAGCTTGAGGAATGTGGCTTCCGGAAGAGCTTCTTTCGCATACTGGTAAACAACTCCGCTGCAGAGCACGCCAAGTTCGGGCGAACCCTTTTCAATTTGGTTAAGCGGGCTTGTTTCTGCCTCTTCCTGCAGGTCAAGCAGGCGTTTTTCGACAATTGGGTGGCGCAGGCGGGCAAAACCGGGCAGCATTACATACTTGGCCGGGTTCTTCTTAAAACCGGCAATTTCTTTTTCCATTCTTTCTCCCGGGACCAGGGTGCCGCGCGAATGAGATATGCGAGTAGTGGTACGCAGCAGCACCGGAGTGTCAAAACGTTCGCTCAATTCCAGACCGGCAATTACGAAATCGCGCGCTTCCTCGCTGTCGGCCGGTTCGAGCATCGGTATCTTGGCGAAGCGTGCATAGTGGCGGTTATCCTGCTCGTTCTGGGAGCTGTGCATGCCTGGATCGTCGGCC
>JAHYJM010000063.1 GCA_019428945.1 Bacillota bacterium
GGGCCCGGTGCAGCCGGAGTAGCCCAGAGATCTATACCGGCATCGCGCATATGTGTCTCCAATCTTTCACGCAGGCTTTTCTGGCGTTTAAGCGCTTCTTCAAGATCTTTTTTCGGAATCAGTTTACCTTCTTCAATTATTTCAGCAGTCTTTGCCCTGTATAAATTACTGTATTGTAAATAGAGATCGGCATGTTCAATTGCGATTTCAGCGGCAATAAGCTTACGGTGCCAGATCGCTATCTCTTCGATATCATCAAGCGCGTTTACTTCTTTAACTGTGTAACCGGCATCTTTTAAACGGGTTAGTTGATCGGCAAAAGCCTCCAGCGCTTCATCCGAAGCTTGCTCCAGGTATCTTCCCTTTGGCACCCCCAAGACAGGTTTGTAGTTCACACTAATTTCCTGCCAGTTGTGACAGAGAACTGAAGCGGCAAGAATTGCTCCTTCAACATCCTGGGTAAAAGTACCGACATGATCAGCAGACCTGGAGAAATAAAGCAGACCGGCTGAAGGAATCCGGTTGTAGCTTGGTTTGAACCCAACTATTCCGCAGAACGCTGCAGGCCGGTTTACCGAGCCAATCGTCTGAGTACCCAGTGCAAGAGGACTGAACCCGGCAGCCACAGCAGCAGCCGAACCGCTGCTTGAGCCTCCCGGAGTATGCTCCAGGTTGTGAGGATTGCGGGTCGGACCCGGTTCAAAATAGGCGAATTCGGTAGTAACTGTTTTTCCGAGGACAAGGGCTCCGGCGTGACGAAGAAGCCTGACGCAATCAGCTTCAGGTCCGGCTAAAGCCTGCGGATCTAATTTTGAACCGCCTCTGGTCGGGAAACCATCAACCCGGTAAATATCTTTAACTCCAATCAAAACTCCAAACAGGGAGGGTCTTTTAGCAGGATCAGGGTAAGTCTGCTGCAGTTTTTCAGCCTCCTGCAGCAATCGTTCGCGTCGGCCTTCCTCCGGTAAAAACGCTTCTACCTCAGGGTTAACCTTGTCAAGACGATCACAGACTGTGTTTATATAATCTTTTAATTCAAGACTTCCGCTGACTAAATCCCGGGCTGTCAGAGCCAGGGGAGCCGGATAGAGATACATTTGTCTTCCTCCTCTCAAGTATGCCAGATATTAGTGATGTTATTAAACCGGCAAATGCCGTAATTACTTAAGGGAAGAAAGAAATGACCTGAATTTTTCCGAGAGGTCATCTCTTCGCAAAGCATATTCAACGGTAGCTTCCAGGAAGCCGAGCCGGTCACCGACATCATAGCGACGGCCTTCAAAGGTATATGCCCAGACCTGCTGCAGGGAAGCCAGCGTATTTAAAGCATCTGTGAGCTGAATCTCCCCTCCTGCGCCGGGCTTTGTTTTTTCAATAATATCAAAAATTTTTGGGTCGATAATGTAGCGTCCCAGTACCGCGAGATCTGAGCTTGCTTCAGAACGGTCCGGTTTTTCAGTGAGCCGCTTAACTCTTACTACGGAAGCTTCAGGATCATCGGTATCAACAACACCGTATTTATGAACATTTTCCCATCCGACTCTCTGGCAGCCAACAACAGTGCCGCCCCTTTCGGTATAAATGGATGCCAACTGTCCGATAACAGGCAGATCGGCATGTACAATATCATCGCCAAGGAGAACGGCAAATGGTTCGTTGCCGACAAACTGGCGGGCACAGAGCACGGCATGCCCGAGCCCCAGCGGTTCCTTCTGACGGATGTAATAAATATTGGCAAGCGAGCTGATATTTTTTATATCTGCCAGCTCTTCAACTTTGCCTTTTTCCTCAAGCAACTTTTCCAGTTCTATGCTTCTGTCAAAATGATCCTCAATTGCGCTTTTACCCCTCCCGGTGATGATTAAAATATCTTCAATACCGGCGGCAACAATTTCTTCAACAACAAGTTGGAGGGTAGGTATATCAACAATTGGCAGCATTTCCTTGGGCATTGCTTTCGTAGCAGGCAAAAACCTTGTGCCCATTCCGGCTGCCGGAATAACTGCTTTTTTTATCTTCATTACCATTGTTCACCGCCACGTTAAAATTGAAGTGCTGTTTATTAAATTTCTACAACCAGATGCTGTTTCCTTCCCTTAAGGACAATAAAGAATTCCCTAAATCATATAATGAGTTAGTATTAATGATAAAGGAGTTTTCAATTATGCAAAGAATTATCTATAAGGTGATAAACCGGGGGGGGGAAATTACAATCAACAGTGAATTGCAAAATATACAACAAGTTGTTCAGGAGGTTGCAGAAGCAATTGCTTCGGCACTGGTTATGGAAGTTGAGATTTTTGACAATAACCTGGTAGTTGTCGGCGCTACAGGCAGAATCAGAAGTAAAATCGGCTTCAAACAGGAAACAGCACATGTGGCAACATTTGTCCTTGAGCGGGGTTCAAGCTGCACCATAGATGTGCCTGGAGAACACTTTCTCTGTGCGCACTGTAAAATAAAGAAAAATTGTTTCTGCACCTCGGCACTTGTCTGCCCAATCAGCAGAGATGGAAAAATAATCGGTACTATTAGTTTGCTTAGCTTTGACGAAGAACAAAGGCGGATCCTGTTGTCACGTCAGGGCCAATTTCTTGATTATATGGCCAGAATGGGTGAATTAATTGCCGGCCAGGCTCAATTAAATATGGCTTTAACTCAAATCGCCAGCAGTGAACGACATCTCAAAACTATAATTGATTCTGTTAGTGAGGGGATCATAGCAGTTGATTCAAATGCATCTATCTCATATTTTAACAAAGCTGCAGAGCGACTGCTTAATACCAGAGGAGAACTGCTGATTGGCAAACCAGTCCAGCAGTTTTTTCCTAATTCACCACTGCCATCTATCATCAATGAACAGACATCCATATCAGGCAAAGAGATCAGTTATAAAAATGAACATATCGAAATCCGTCTGGCCTATTCAGCTTATCCGATCATTCTTGGCGACAAAGTTGTTGGTGCTGTTAAAACCTTTAATGACATTAAAACTATCACCAAGTATGCCGGCAGCCTGGCCAGTAGGCACGAAGCTGTCACCTTCGATGATATTCACGGCAGTAGCCCTGTCTTAAAAAACCTGATAAAACAGGCAAAGGTAGTAGCAAAAGGCCGATCTACCGTTCTGCTGCAGGGAGAGAGCGGCACAGGCAAAGAACTGTTCGCCAGAGCCATACACCAGGACAGTCCTTTTAAAACAGGCCCTTTCCAAGCTATTAACTGTAGTGCAATACCTGAATTACTCCTTGAGAGTGAGCTTTTTGGCTACGAGGAAGGAGCTTTCACCGGCGCACGCAAGGGCGGGAAACCGGGCAAGTTTGAGCTTGCCGATGGTGGAACTTTATTCCTGGATGAAATCGGCGATATGCCTTTGTTCCTACAGGCAAAACTATTACGGGTTCTTGAAAGCAGTAACCTGGAAAGGGTGGGTGGAACAAAAGAATATTGGTTCAATGTTCGATTAATCGCCGCCACCAACCAGGATTTAGAAATGATGCTAAACCAGGGGAAATTTAGATACGACCTTTACTATCGGCTTAATGTTATCCCCCTCTATATCCCGAGTCTGAAAGAGCGTCGCGATGATGTAATTTTCCTTGCTTCACATTTCCTGGAAAAATATTGCTTCCTGCTCGGTAAACAGATAAATTCATTACACGATGATGTAGCTGAGATGCTTTTGAACTACAACTGGCCGGGCAATGTGAGAGAGCTAGAAAACGTTATTGAATACGCCGTTAACTTTGAACAGAGCGTACAACTAACTAAACAAAGTCTTCCCAAATGGTTATCAAAAAAACAGCATCATGCAAACCAGCCAGCCAGATTAAAAAATCAAACCAGCGAATGGGAGTACGAAGTTATAGAAAAAATGATTGAGGATTACGGGGCATCTCTTGAAGCAAAAAAGATAATCGCAGACAAACTGGGAATAAGCGTGACAACGCTCTACCGAAAGCTAAAAAAGATGCAGGAGCAATCAGAAAATGTCCTGGTTAAGTAATTCGAATAAAAACAAGCTTTCTTAATTATACAGTCTCAGTATTTGCCAGATTATTATTTTTTTCATTAAGATTAATCAAGTCTGGAAAAAGCACCCTAATTTTGTTTTCCAAAGCAGGATTTATATACACCGCCGCCGGTTCACTGAGTATCTCAAGCGCTATGTTTTCAGCTCTTTTCCAGCTATCAGTGCTACCTGCATCAAACCACCGTTGATATTGCTGACGATCACTGGCTCTGGGAGAATAAGTTTCTGTCCGCATATATCTTACCGTGTGTTCTTCACTGAGAAAATTGCCCCCCGGCCCAACCCCGGCAATAACCTCATAGGCTAAAGTATCCTGGTTAATTTCTATACCGCGAAGAGTTCGCAGGCAGCTCCCAACGATATCATTATCTATAACATACTGTGCATATGAAGCAGTCAATGCTCCGTCGAGCATTCCAAAAGCCTCGTGAATATAGTTCCCACCAGACAAGGCAGCCAACATTGCTGTTGAGGCGCTTTCATGAGCAGCCTGAGCATCGGGTAGTTTAGAGTCAGTTGTACCCACTGTGATGTAACAGGGCAACCTGTAGTAATGTGCCATCTGGGTTATTGCCGCATTCATTAAACCTGATTCAATACTGCCCATTAAGAAGGACATGGTCCTCATATCCATGGTAACCGGCACGGCGCTGTAGAAAACTGGCGTTCCGGGGTTAACCAACTGCGACAGAATAACACCCATCAGCGCTTCGGCGTTTTGTTGAACTAGCGTACCGGCAAGTGTAACCGGTGATGTGGCGCCTGCAGCCGGAGCAGTTGAAGTGGCCAAAGGCAAACCGTACCCTGCTACATCCATGATCAATTTACCCTGGTCACTGCTTAATTTTAGCGGGCTGGTTATTGAAGCGATAAAACCAACAAAGGGGCGTCGGCGCAGATTCTCAAGGCCACCTGTTAAAACCGCAGCCATGCCGACAACATCTTTCAACCCCTGAGCATTCATAATGCCGCCCATTACCGGTTTACCTGTATGAAGAAATGCATGGAAATAGCTGTTGATGTCTACGTAGTCTAAATTAACATCATGAGTATAAACAGGGATAATGAAAAAGTCTACGTGCTCCAGCTTGTCTGCCAGACTGGCCAGGTTTGCAAGATCCCGAACAGTTGAAGGCCTCTTGTTTCTGTCAAGATCGAGAACATAAATAGCTAATCCCCCAGTGCCGAAATGAACTTTTTTGCCTCCAACAGTGATTTCTTTTCCCAGTTCTAAACCGTAATATACAAACTCTGAAGGAGCCTGTTTGATACAACGGGTCACAAGCTCACGGGGTACAAAAACTCTGCCGGCTTCCCTGTCAACAATAGCTCCTTTTTGCTCAAAAAGATCCAGCGCGGGAGGATAATATATGTCAAACCCTACTTTTTCCAGAATTTGCATCGAGGTTTCGTGGATTTCAATTATCTCTTTTTCTGAAAGAACCTTGTAACTGCCACCCTCATAAACCGGTCTATTCATTCTGCACGCTCCTGATTTCCGGAGAATATGTATGTAAATTATAACACGCAGAAGCAGGTTTTGGAGCCTTAATCATCCACAGATACTACCTCTCCCGAAGATAGCGCTCCAAACTTCCCAATAAATTATCTAATAATATTGCCAGTAATGCGCTTAGTATAGCGCCTGTATAAATAAGGGTTGGACGCATTAGGTCAATACCTGTTACAATCAGTTCTCCTAAACCTCCAGCGCCGATAAAAGTTGACAGAGCAGCAGAACCTACAAGTACAACTGTAGCAGTTTTGATACCTGCCATAATTATTGGTAGCGCTAAGGGCAATTCAATTCGTATTAAAATTCGCCATGGCCGCATACCCATACCCCGTGCCGCTTCAATGATTCCTGGCTCAATACCCTGAATACCGCTGGAGGTGTTGCGAAGAATGGGAAGAAGAGAATAAAGCCACAGCGCAAAAATAGCTGTTCTGAAACCAAGCCCGAAGATAGTTAAAAATAGAGCGAGGATGGCTAATCCGGGTACGGTCTGTGCAACATTAACAGGATTGTCAATCAGTGGTGTGTAACGCCGCATGGCCGGGCGAGTAATTAATATACCCAATGGAACCGAGGTTAATATGGCGGCTCCTGAACCAACCAGTACAAGAGTGATATGTTCCCGGAACATACGGAGTACATTACCGTAATTAAGAATACGCGCTTCAATAGCGCCTCCTGGATTATTAACCATATAGATAATAAGCACAATCATCGCTGCTAATGATAAAAGCGGCACAAGAACGGGTCCGCTTTTTTGGATCCCTATAAAGAACCTTCTAGTAGGTGAAACACTTTCTTCAGCTGATATCACTGCAGAATTGATGTTTACACCGGAATCAGTCATCCTGCCTCACCGCCTTGAACACATCCTCAAGGGAAACAGCACCCAGGGGATGCTCAAAATCATCAACCACAGGCACATAGCTTTCTCCATTGCTCAACATCACTGATAAAGCATCGCTCAAAGTAGCCTCGTCAGAAATGATCTCAGGATAGCTCCGGTATACATCTTTAACAAATTCACCTTCTTGCTTGAGCTCCACTTTACCTATAAACCCGTTAAGTACACCTGTATCGGAAACAACATATACAACATTAAAAGCGTTTTCAATGACATGTTTTTTTGCAGCTTCGAGCGTATCAGACATATTCACAGTTGCCACTTTACGGTTGAGAATCTCACTGACCCTAATTAGGTGAAGTCGTTTAATTGAACGGTTACCTCCCACCAGATTGGCAACAAACTCATCAGCAGGTGTTGATAAAAGATCTTCCGGTGTTGAGTACTGAACAAGCTTGCCCTCCCTCATAACCGCAATCATGTCTCCCATTTTAATTGCCTCATCAATATCGTGTGTAACAAATATAATCGTTTTGCTTATTTTTTCCTGGAGGGTCAGGAATTCATTTTGCAGCCTTACCCGGGCAATATGATCTACTGCACCAAAAGGTTCATCCATTAGCATGATTGGTGGATTTGCCGCCATAGCCCTGGCGACACCAACACGTTGGCGCTGCCCGCCGCTTAAATGGGACGGCCTACGTTGACGATATATCTTTGGTTCTAAACCCATCAGTTCCAGCAGTTCATCTACCCGCTTACCTATTTCCTGTTTCGGCCACTTTTTCTCTACAAGGACGGTCGCTACATTATCTGCAATTGTCATATGCGGAAATAAACCAATCTCCTGAATAACATAGCCGATATCAAGCCTCAAACTGATTGGATCTATAGTTGAATTGTCAACCTCATCTATGTAAATCTTGCCCTCTGTAATACTGTGAAGCCTGTTGACCATTTTCATACTGGTTGTCTTGCCACAACCGGAGGGACCAACCATGCAGCAGATCGTTCCTTCCGGGATCTCTATATTCAGGTTACTTACTGCCGGAATAGTACCCCGGGAGAATATTTTAGTTACATTTTCAAAACGAATCATTCATTCTTCCCTCCTATGTCTGCCGGGCTATAAGCTTTCTTTCAATCCAACCCATTATAATATCAAGAAATATGGCAATAATACTTATGAAGATAGCTCCGGTCAAAATCATTACCGGACGCATCCTGGCAATCCCCCTGAAAATTAAATCACCCAAACCACCTGCTCCCACGTATGAAGCGATTGCTCCGATACCCACGATCATAACAATAGCTGTTCTGATTCCGGCAAATACAACCGGCAGAACAAGAGGCAGCTTGATTCTCCAGAGAATCCTTCTTTCAGACAAGCCCATCCCTCTGGCTGCTTCAAGTATACTGGGGCTTATTTCATTTAAACCAGTGTATGTATTGCGAATAATTGGCAGTAAAGAATATAACGTAAGCGCTACAAGACCATTATTGAAACCAAGTCCAACAAAAGGCAGCAAAATGCCGATTAGAGCAATACTCGGGACCGTCATCATAATCTGGGCAAAAGGCAGTACCACTGCAGCAACAGGTTTATAGTAAGCTGATAAAAATCCCAGGGTAATTCCGATAACAACACCAAGTACTATGGCGAAAAAAACAAGATGCGCATGCTGTATCATTAATCTTATTAAATAATCCTGGTTGCTTGTGATATATTCCCAAACATCTCTGAATTCAAACCGGCTGGCACCCACTTCGATAAGTCACCTCCACGCTCGATCTATTTCGGCTGTTAAACAAATATTAATGAAATACAGGTATTACATATAATCAATAATAACTGCCTGCTGTCCCTTCAGGCATTACTTGTTTTCGTTAATGTAATCAGCCAGATCTGATATGGTTACGATACCAAGCTCATCAGCATGAGCTTTACGCATCATAATTGTATAGGTGTTATCAAATAAAGCATAGTCAAGCCAGACCAAGCCATTCTCAGCATCTAACTCTTTAACCGCGTTATAACATTCATCGGAATCTGTTATAGGCTCGTCCTGAGTAAAGATTGCGATCCAGGCTGTTCCGGTATATTCCCAGTACATGTCGATTTCTCCGCTCTCAAGCGATTCGCGACAAACCAGGGTGCCGCCAAGACCTGTCATATCAACCACATTGAATCCAGCATCACGAAGGGCAAGAACTGCAATCTGACCCAAAATCAGCTGCTCGGTAAATTGCTTGGAACCGATTGTGATTGGGCCTTTAGAACCCTGTGCAGGCATACCACTTACAAAACCATTGTCTGTTAAAAATGTAAGAGCCACTTCTTCTTCCTGAGTTCCATCTACATCAACAGCCATATTCATTAAAGTCATAGTTTCCGTATCCAGCGCTTTTGCTATGGGACCAAGAACTTCAGCAACTTCCGGGTACTGGTCAACAATTTCCTGACGAACTACAGGAGCCGGGTTGTAAACAGGGAAAAAATTCAAATCGTCTACCAGGTTAACCAATTCCCATGCAGCGATACGACCATCAGTTGCAAATCCCATAGCCGAGTCAACCAAACCGTCAGCCAGAGCTGCATAAGTTATACCGGTACTGGTTATTTCAACATCAGTAAATTCAAACCCATAGAGTGCCTGAACACCGGGCAAACCATCTTCCCGGGCAGAAAACTCATGATTGGATAAAAAACTAAAAGAAACCCCACTACTTGTATCCGGCGAGTCTGTTGCGGGTGTATCAGCTGGTCCGCCGCAACCAAACATGAGCATACTACAAACCAATATGAGAACAGCAATAATCATAAAACACTTTTTCAAAAAGATCCCCTCCAGTTCATTTTAATAAAAAAGGACAGCAGGCATGTTAAAACCATTAACAACTTTTTAAGCTCAACAATCCTTTTAAACAGACCTTCCTGATAACTTTCTGCTATTTACAAATTAGATCAGGTAATTTTCTTATTTATTCTTAACTCGGGAAAATGTTCTGCTATCTCCGCCTCTACTGTATCAGGCAAATATTTTGTTCTATTATTATCCAATACTTTTTCTGCTATAAGTCGAGCCTGCGCAACAGAGCCGAGACTGCCATCTCTTACCCATGCAGCATAATTTGCCCGCACAGCTGTTTTTGGCATAAACAGTTCATTGCGCATATTCCGAACAGTATGTTCTGATGCCAGGTAATTTCCTCCCGGGCCAACAGCAGATATCTCATCAACAGCAAGCGTTTCTGTATTTATACGGATACCATCAATTACCCGCCGAACCATCCCGAGAATTTCATCATCCAGCACGTACTGCTCCAGAACAACTGTCATACTGCTATCAATAAGGCCGGCAGCGTTGTGAATTAACTGTGCTCCGGCCATTGCCGGCAGCAAGTTGTTCATACACTTCTCCGCACCATTTTGAACATCAAATAATTTTGACTCAGTAACTCCGCCGGTGGAGTACATCGGCAAGTTGTAGAAAGAGGCCATTTGTGCACACGCAGCATTCATTATGCCATTTTCAACCGGGCCAAAGAGAAAATCCATAGTGCGCATATCTGCGGTGGTAGGTACTGTGCTGTAGAGAACCGGTGCGCCCTCATTAATTACCTGGGTTATTAAAATACCACAGATAGCTTCCGCATTAACCTGCACTATGGTTCCTGCAAGAGTGATAGGCGAAGTTGCGCCGGCAATCGGAGCGCATGATGTGGCTACAGGAATTCCTGCCTCAACCAAATCGAAGATAAAATCAACATAATGCGTTTCCAGTTTTAATGGGCTTATTGTACTGCATATTACTGAAACAATCGGTTTTTTCCGCAGTTCTTCTTTGCCGCCGGCGATCATTTGAACCAGTTTTATTAAATCTTTAACTCCATTTTTGTTTCCGTAAATTCCACCCATCACATGCTTGCCGGTATTTTTCAAACCATGATAGAATCTGACCACATCCGCTTCTTGCTTGGTTCGATCGTTTGGATACACCGGCAGACAATACCAATCTATATTGGGTAAAGCATCAACCAGGCGGGCTATTTCACCAATATCCTCAGTTACTGTTGGCCGGCGTTGCCCGGTTTGCCAATCATGAATATTTAGTGCAGTTCCACCTGTTCCGAAAAACACCCTATTTGCTTCGACAACCATAGTATTTTTTTGGTCGATCCCATATAAAACAACTCGCGCGGGAGCCTTTTTAAGATATTCCATTATCCATTGCTCTGTTGCTCTAACAATGTTGTTATTAAAATCTACTATTGCACCTTTTTCATGAAATAACTTCAGGGCTCGCTGGTTGTCTAATTTAAAACCGGTATTCTCCAAAACATTCATTGATGCCACATGAATAGATTCGATTTCATTGTTAGACAAAGGAGTGTAAAGGCTGCTAAACTTGCCGTAATTCATAAAAATCCCTCCCTGTATCTGATAACAGACAAAACCTGTTAATGTTCTTCTTACTTGATGCCTGAGTATTTTTCCCGCAGGTGCTTCTCCATATCCTCAGAAAAGCCCAGCGGTTCGTGCTTTTCGAGAATGCGCCTGGCTTCCTCGTGCGCACGGGTAAAAGTATCTTTCGAGCCCGCTTCTTCCCAGACACTGCGCTGCTGACGGTCGGAAAGTTTGGGGAAGTAAAATTCATTTCTTACATGCTCTACCGTATGGGGATGGTCAAGGAAATGCCCACCGGGGCCGACC
>JAHYJM010000064.1 GCA_019428945.1 Bacillota bacterium
GTTTAAGGGATTCGGTCAAGGTTATAGTCGGTGGCGCCCCGGTCACCCAGGACTTTGCCGATGAGATTGGCGCAGACGGCTGGGCGCCTGATGCTGCCTCAGCCAAGGATCTGGCTCAGAAACTGGCCGGTTAATACCGGTTAACCTTAAACCAAGTGGAGAAAGGAGAGTTTGGGAAAATGAAAAGCAGTTATCAAACGCAAGGATCAAACTTCCTGCAGGTTCTCTCCGACGACCAGTGCCGAAGGCTTATTGCTGCGGCAATGGAGGTCCTGGAAAGAACCGGGGTTACCTATTTAGATGATGAAGCAGTAGACAGAATGAAAAAAGCCGGGTGCTATGTAGATGGTCAAAGGGTCCGTATCCCCTTCCGCCTGGTTGAAAAGGCGCTTAATTCTGTTCCTCGTAAAGTTTCCTTATGTAACAGCAGAACCGGCAAAAGGGTTATGGAGATGGAAGGTGGAAATGCTTATTTCGGTACCGGTTCGGATACACCTAACTTTATCGATCCATACACTCAGGAAAGAATTAAGGCCAGCCGTAAAACAGTTCAGATGGCTGCCAAGGTAATTGATGCCCTGCCGAACCTGGATTTTGTGATGTCGCTTGGTATCGTTCAGGATGTGCACCAGCTGGTTTACGATCGTTACCAGTTTGAATCTATGGTATTAAATACATCCAAGCCAATCGTCATTACAGCTATTGACGAACCGGGATATTCGGATATAATTCAGATGTGTGAAATAATCGCCGGTGGAGAAGAAGAGCTTAGAAAGAATCCCTTCCTCACCCTGTATGCAGAGCCTATTTCCCCTCTGCAGCATCCCAATGACTCAGCCCGCAAGCTGATGCTTGCTGCTAAAAAAGGCTTACCGGTTGTTTACACACCCTGTATTATGGCTGGTGGAACCGTGCCGGCAACCCTGGCCGGGGCTATGGCTAACGGACTTGCAGAAAGCCTCAGCGGCCTGGTACTGAACCAGGTAACATCTGAAGGAAGCCCGTTCATTATGGGTGGTGTTTTCACTGTAATGGATATGCAGACGACGATATTTGCTTATGGTTCGCCTGAATTCGACCTGATGATGGCCGGGTTGGCTGATATTTCCAACTATCTTGATCTGCCCATGTTCGGAACCTGTGGCTGTACCGATTCTAAAGTAGTTGATGAACAGGCCCTGATCGAAGGAGCCATGTCTATCCTGCTCACTGCCCAGGGCGGCGCCAACCTGAACCACGACGTTGGATACATTGAACATGGAAATACTGCTTCACTTGAATATCTGACCATCTGTGACGATATGATTGGCATCGCCCGCAAGATTGTCAGCGGTATAGAAGTAAGCGATGAAACTCTTGCTCTTGATGTTATCGATAAAGTAGGCCCCGGAGGCCACTACCTCGGTGAAGAGCATACGATGAAATACTTTAAAAATGAGACATGGTATCCGCGTCTTTTCGAAAGGCAGATCTATGAAAACTGGGCTGCCGGCGGATTCAAAACCCTGTTTGACAAGGCAAACGAAAAGGTTATTGATATTCTTGAGAATTATGAACCTGAGCCTTTGCCTAAAGATGTTCAGCAGAAGATGAAGGATATCATCGCCAACGCAGAATCAAAATTGAATAAGTAAGAACCTTCATATTATGGTGGTGGATGGAAAGTGGCCAATTTAGCACTAGGGATCGATACCGGAGGTACTTTTACCGACGGAGTTATATTCGATCTGGACAAAAAAACAGTTGAAGCAAAAACCAAAGTTGAAACAACCAGACATAATCTGACTTTGGCTATAAACCGCTGTTTAGATAACCTGGTTGTCTGCCTGGAAGAAAAAAAAGGCAAACAGGTTGATCTGGAACAGGTGAGAATGGTTTCTCTGTCTACCACCCTGGCAACAAATGCAATTGTTGAAGGTCAGGGGGCTGAGGTGGGTCTTATTCAGATCGGGTTTGAAGCCCGGAAAGGCCTGCCCACCCCTTATTACGCTGTTATTTCCGGAGGGTGCACTATAAAAGGCCGGATCAGGGAAGAAATTGATCTCAAGGAAGCAGAGAAAGCAATCCTTGAAATTAAAGATAAGGTTGACGCCTTTGCTGTATCAGGTTATTTAAGCATTCGAAACCCAATTCAGGAGATGCAGGTTGCCGATCTGATCCGTGATCTGACCGGCTACCCGGTTGTAGCAGCGCATCAGCTAAGTTCAGATCTTGGGATGCATGAACGCACTGTTACCGCAGTTCTCAATGCCCGCCTTATGCCGCTTATTACAGACCTGATGGATTCAGTTAAGCAGGGAATGGAGCGGCAGGGTATCAAAGCTCCACTTATGGTTGTTCGTGGTGACGGCAGTCTGATCAGCGAAAGCAAGGCCAGGGAAAAACCGATAGAAACAGTCCTTTCAGGCCCGGCAGCCAGTATAATCGGAGCCCTGACATTAACAGGGATCCAGGAAGGCATCGTGATTGATATGGGTGGAACCACAACTGATGTTGCGGTTCTGCGTGATGGCAGGCCATCCTTAAACATTGATGGGGCAGAAGTTGGCGGTTGGTTAACCAGGGTTAAGGCAGCCCAGATTACAACTATCGGCCTTGGAGGGGATAGCCTGATTCAGGTTTCAAAAAATGCCCATCTTTCTGTTGGTCCGCACAGAGTCTTTCCTTTATCATGGATTGCTACTCAGTTTCCCTATCTGACTGATGAGCTTGGACAGATAGATTTTTTTGATTATGTAACAATGGAAACACAGCCGGCAACAATTCTTACTTATATCAGGGATCCATTTAACATTAAACTGACGAAAACTGAAGAACAGATTTTGGAATTAATCAGGGATAAACCCCATACACTGCATTACATCAGTCATAAATTGAATAAGGAAATTGATCTGCTGCCCTGGCAGCGCCTTGTCAGTGTCGCATCAGTCCATCGCGCTTCACTTACCCCGACAGATATTTTACATGTCAGCGGCAAATTAAACCTCTGGAACAGAAAAGCAGCTGAGCTTGGCACTGAAATGATGGCCAAACGCTACAAGGTAAATTCTGAAGAATTTGTAGAAGTTGTTATGGAAGAAATCATTTATAAACTGGCAGCTATAACACTCGACCGTTTGCTGACAGAAGAAGGGGCAAACTTTTCCCTTACCGCTGAGGAAAGTGGTAATTATCTGCTGAAAAAAGTTTTGGCCGGAAAAAAAGCGAGCGATAATCTTCAGGTTACTTTTTCGGCAAATCTTAAACACCCGATGGTTGCGGTCGGCGCGCCGGTTGATGCTTATTTTCCTGAACTGGCAGAAAGATTACAGGCTAAACTATATCTGCCCGATTATGCCGATGTTGCCAATGCTGTCGGCACAGTCAGTGGGAAAGCTGTTGAGCGTGCGACTATTCTGATCAAGCCGGGAGAAGGCGGCGGATTTATCGTTCATACGCCAAACCAGAGGGAATTCTTCATGATATTTGATGAAGCGGTTGATTATGCCTGTAAAGCGGGTAAACAATATGTCTATGATCAGGCTTCTGAAACAGGAGCCGTTAATATTGAAACTTTAATTGAACGACATGATCGTTACAGCAAACTTGTTGGAGCAGCCGAAAATGATAATTCGGATCAAAGGATATTTATAGAAAGCGTCATAGAAGTTTCTGCTGTCGGCAGACCCTGGAACTGATGACTTCTTCTTGGAAGTATTATATTATAGAATAAAATAAATAAATAACAAGGAGGTTTGGTTACCGGAATAAAAATTACCGGTAAGAAAAAGAAAAAAATGATTATCATCGGAGAATTAATTAACTCAACCCGCAAAGCAATTAAGAAAGCGATTGACGAAAAGGATGTAAACTACATCCATGAGCTTGCAAAAAAACAGGAAGAAGCTGGCGCAGATTTTATCGATGTCAACGCAGGGGCTTACGTGCACGATGAAGCCAAACACCTCGTATGGCTCGTAGAAAAAGTACAGGAAGTTGTTACCAAGCCGTTAGCTCTCGACAGTCCAGATCCAAAGGCTCTGGAAGCAGCCCTTAAAGTGCATAAAGGTGTTCCAATGATCAACTCAATCAGTCTCGAGAAAGAACGATATGGCCAGGTTGTTCCCCTTGTGAAGGAATCGGGTTCGCAGGTAGTAGCTCTATGTATGAGCGATGAAGGTATGCCTGAATCAGCTGAAGACCGGGTCGATGTAGCTAAAAGGCTCCTGGCTGACCTTGATAAAGATGGCGTTGATTTGACAAAGGTATTCTTAGACCCCCTGATTAAACCGGTTAGTGTAAATGGAGAATACGGCCCCCAGGCGCTTGAAGCGATTGAAATGATCAAGAATCTTGAATCCGGCGCCCACATAACCAGTGGGTTGAGTAACATTTCATTTGGACTCCCGAACAGGGCTCTCTTAAACCAGGCCTTTATCGTACTCGCTATGGGGCGCGGTATGGATTCTGCGATTGTCGATCCGCTTGACAAGAAAAAAATGAGCCTGGTTAAAGCAGCCGAAGTAATCCTCAATCAAGACCCATATGCAATGAATTATCTGAAGGCTATGCGCGCCGGAATGTTGGTTTAGTTTAAAAGCTTGAAAATCGCGTCTTAAGGAAGGATGATTTAAATGATAAAACGCGAACTTAAAGCAATTGACTATCTTGAACAAGGCGAACTGGAAAGGATTCACAAGGCCAGCCTGAATATCCTTGAGAAGAACGGAGTAGAGTTTTTCTCTCAGGAAGCCAGGGATATCCTTAAAAAGGGTGGTGCGAAGGTAGAAGGTGACAAGGTCTTCTTCCCTCCTGAATTGGTCATGGAGCAGGTAGCCCTTGCTCCATCAGAATTTACGCTTCATGCCAGGAATCCTGAGAACAATGTGGTTATCGGTGGTAACAATACTGTTCACGCCCCCGGATACGGTTCTCCTTATGTTATGGATTATGCTCAGAATGCTCGCCGTAACGCTACCTATGAAGATTATGTTGCATTTACCAAACTTGCAGGCCATAGTGAAAACATAGATGTAGTTGGCGGAGTTCTGGTAGAACCAAATGATATAACCGATCATCTCAGGCATGCGAAGATGTTTCATGCCGCAGTAAAATATACCGATAAGTGCCTTATGGGCAGCGCCATGGGCAGTAAGAAAGCCCAGGAAACAGTGGAGATGGCTTCGATCATTTATGGCGGGTTAGATATCGTAAAAAAGAATCCTTCCCTGATATCACTGATCAACACCAACAGCCCGCTTGAGTTCGATTCAAGAATGCTCGATGCGCTGATGGTATATGCCCGTAATAATCAACCGGTAATAATTGCTGCTTTGGCTATGACAGGGACTACTTCCCCCGTTACCCTGGCCGGTTCCCTGGTTCAGCAGTGTGCTGAAATACTTTCCGGTATAGTTTTTGCCCAAATGGTAAATCCCGGGACCCCGGTTGTGTTCGGTTCTGCATCAAGTATTGTCGATCTACGTACCGGAAACTTAGCCATAGGCAGCCCGGAGTCGGTTAAGATGTTCTCGGTAATTGCCCAGTTGGCCCGATTTTACGATGTTCCTTCCCGTGGTGGCGGCGCTTTAACTGACGCAATCATTACAGATAACCAGAGCGGTTTTGAGTCGATGATGGTTCTTATGAATACAGTTCTTTCCGGAACTAACTTCATTTTGCATTCGGCAGGACTTCTGGAGAACTACATGACCATGTCTTACGAGAAGTTTATCTGTGACGATGAAATGCTCGGTATGATAAAATCATACGCCCAGGGATTTCCGATCAATGATGATACCCTTGCTGTTGATACCCTGCTTAAAGCTGGCAGTGGCGGTAATTTTATTGCTGATGAACACACTTTCACTCATATGAAAGATGCACGCCTGCCCATGGTCAGCGCAAGGCTTAATTATGCCGGTGCTACCGAATTAATCGATACACCGCAGCGAGCGCATGAATACTGTAAGACTGTTCTCAGCGAGTACCAGAATCCACCACTTGAAGAAAAGGTGGAAGCAGAGTTGGAAAAATATATTGAAGAACTTGGTTAGCGAAGTGGTGAGATAGGGAAACCTGTCCCCTTGTCCCACTTAAGAAACGGCTGTCGGGAATTAAATCCGGCAGCTGTTTTTATTAGCCCGGTCATGTTGTACTCATGGTTGTAGCATAGTAACAAAAAAGCAGCATGTTTTTTAAGGTAAAGTTCTAAAGGATATTTGAATAAAAAGTTTAACAATTAATATATACTTATAATTATCATATTCTTTAATCTTTTGGTTGGCTTATGGTTTTCTATGATCAAAATCTACGAGAAATATTTGACATCAATTCTTAACAGTTGCTATAATTTTCATAGTATAAAGTCGTTTTGATAACGATATTTATAGCATTTAAAATAAATTAACAGGAGGTTGCCATGAGTAATAAGATGACTGAACTGCTCAGTAAAGCAAAGTGGTTTGATCTAACCCAGCCCCTTAGCATCCATACCCCCCCTTGGCCGGGTGAAATGCCGTTACAGGTACAATATTTTAAAAGAGTTACCGGTTCATACATCGGAGGACAGGGGGCAAACGGCCAGCTAATCGAGTGGTCTAATAACACAGGAACCCACCTGGTCGGCCCGAGAGCTTTTCACTCCGGACTTCGATCAATTGCCGACATTCCTCTGGAAGAACTCAGTGGTGAGGGTGTTGTAGTTGATATCTCCGATGAGGTTTCAGATTACAGCCTCTACACACCTGAAATGATCGAAAAACGCGTTACAGTTAAAGAGGGAGATATCCTCTTAATCAACACCGGTTACCACAAGTATGTTTACGATCAACCCGATGTTAAAAACCCAAAAGCCCAGGGTGGTATCGATAACAAGGAGTTTTCTTACCTGGTTCGTCATCCGGGCCCGGCACCGGGATTTTTCGAATGGGCTTTAAAGAAGAAACTAAAAGTTATCGGGGTTGACTGCGGTTGTGCCGAGCATCCTATGAACACCAACATTCGTTACATGCATGCCCGCGAATTCGATAAGGCTGAGGCAAAGCTAAAAGAAACGCATGGAAAAACATGGGACGAGATGTTTCCTGTAGATGAGTACTATAAACTTAGTCACCAGACTGTTCCCAAAGCAGGATTGCTCTTTGCTGAGTCACTTGGTGGTCAACTGAAAGAACTGAATAATCAGCGCGCCTGGATTATTATCGGTGCACTTCCCTTCGTGGAGGTTGAATCTGCCTGGTCGAGAGTTGCTGCTCTCAAGGCTCCTGAGGGAATGAGCGATGATGAATTCTTTTCTGCCATGAAAGAATCAAAGTTGTATGACCTTTCAGTTCCCTTTAGTGTTCAGACTCCACAGTGGGCCAACTATATACCTCTCATTATTCATTATACAAAGCGGGTAGGAGGTCAGTATTTTGGCCTTGGTCGCAACAATGCTCATTGCAAATGCAGCTTCCATATTGCAACCCACATGGATGGAGAACCTCACTTCCATGCAGCTGGTCGTACAATCGGCCAGACTCCCTTTGATTTTTGGGTCGGTCAGGGTGCCATTGCTGATATATCTGAGATGGTCAGTGATACCTCTGTCTACAGCCCTGAAATGATTGAATCGGTAGTTGATGTTAAAGAGGGTGACATCCTGATCATCAAGACAGGTTACGGGAAGTATGGCTGGGTCAGTGAGGATTCCGATGAATTCAGGTACATGATCAGGCATCCAGGCCCCTCACCTGACTTTGCCGAATGGTGCCTGAAGAAGAAAATCAAGTGGCTCGGCATAGACTGTGTCGCCATGGAGCACCCGATGAATACCATTCAGCGTGTTTTCCATCCGAAGACCTTTGAAGAAGCCAATAGAAAGTTAACTGAGAAGTACGGTAAGGATTGGGATGAGATGTACCCGCTTGATAAGTACTATCAGGATATGCACCTGAACCTCTTCCCGCACGGTATAGTTCATGCCGAAAACCTTGGTAACGAACTGAACAACCTGCCTGGTGGTCGCTATTATCTTGGCTGTTTCCTGCAGCGGGGTATGGATCTGGCTTCTTGCTGGGCTAGAATTGTAGCCTGGAAAGAGTAAATCTCAACCGATAGTTGCTTAATCAACCTGAATCTGAAAGCGGCCTGCCTGTTAATCCAGTGCAGGCCTTTTTATCTTAGATATAATTTCATCCCCGGTATTTAAAACGCTAATACTTTAAACTATTATCTATATTTACCTGTATATTATATTAGCACAACCAGGAAAGGAAAAAAGATGAAGCCATTAAGGTTATTGTTGTGGAATACTCCGAAGTCAATTCAATAATGTTGTTTCACGAGATAAAATGAGGTCAATTGAACCTGTCTGTACACAGGCTGATACAGGGGAAGGCTTGCGATAAAAATGTGAAGATGTTAGTTGGCAGGGTAATATTATTGGTAGCTGTGATCTAACTTTTTTACCACAGCGATGTTACCAGTAATGCTAGTACGCAGAGGGGCACTGTTCAAGTGGACGGAGATCGAGTAAATGGTTTTTTTCCATGGCCAGCTTAAGCCAGAATTCGCTTTCAAAAAAGATAAATCCATTACCGCTTTTATCTTTTGCTGCCAAGCCATGCACATTGGGTAATTTTTTAATTTCAGGTTCTTTAACCCAACGTGCCAGCCTGTAGGGAAGGCGTTCCAATTCAATTTCAACCCCGTATTCGGCACTAAGCCTGTATTTAAAAACTTCAAACTGAAGCTCACCGACAGCCCCCAAGATAATACTTTCAGCGCCCAAAGTTGTAAAAACCTGCACCGCGCCTTCTTCGGCTAACTGGGATAAGCCTTTATGAAACTGCTTATATTTCCTGGCGTCCCTGGCTGAAACCCTGGCGAAAAGTTCGGGAGAAAATCTTGGTAGCTTATCAAAATGAAAAGCTTCCTTTTCGGTAAGGGTATCGCCAATTTTGTAAGAGCCGGTATCATATAAGCCGATGATATCGCCTGGGTATGCTTCTTCGATGATACTGCGGTTTTGGGCGAGAAACTGCTGTGGCTGGGACAGCTTAATTTTCTTTTCCGCTCTGACATGGTTAACAGTCATGTCACGGTTAAACTTGCCCGAGCAGATTCTTAAAAAAGCAATCCGGTCACGGTGGGCAGGGTTCATATTGGCCTGTATTTTGAAGATAAAACCAGAAAATGGATCATCAGTAGGATCAATTGTTCCGGCGCTGCTTTTCCTGGGTCCGGGGGGTGGGGCGAGCCGCAGAAATTCATTTAAGAAAGAAGCAACACCAAAGCCGCTGATGGCGCTGCCGAAAAATACTGGTGTTAATTGACTGTTTTCTACCTTCTTTTGATCAAAAGGTTCGCCGGCGGCATCAAGCAGGCCAATTTCATCCCGTAATTTATGATAAGAGTTTTGATCTAGTGCATCTTTGCAATGAGAATGCTCCACACCTAATTTGCCGGTTGAAATAATCCGGGGTTTTTCGCCTGGCTTGTGCATTTCAAGCTCATGGGAATGCCTGTCATACAACCCGTGTCGACCCGGTGCTGATCCGGCAGGCCAGTTCATTGGGTAGGAGCCGATTCCGAGCACTTTTTCTATCTCGTCCAGTAGATCCAGGGGTTCCTTCCCCTGGCGGTCCAACTTGTTTATGAAGGTAAAGATAGGGATATTCTGCATGCGGCACACTTCAAACAGTTTTATGGTCTGCGCTTCAACCCCTTTGGCCATATCGATCAGCATCAGGGCGCTGTCGGCGGCAGTCAGGGTGCGGTAGGTATCTTCACTGAAGTCCTGGTGGCCCGGTGTATCTAATATGTTTATCCGGTAGCCCCGGTACGAAAACTGCAAAACGCTTGAGGTAATGGAAATGCCGCGCTGTCTTTCCATCTCCATCCAATCGGAGGCTGCGTATTTCTTTGTTTTACGACCCTTGATAGACCCGGCCAGCCGGATGGCGCCTCCAAAAAGGAGCAGCTTTTCTGTTAATGTAGTTTTCCCGGCGTCTGGATGTGAAATAATGGCAAAGGTTCGTCTGCTCTCTATTTCAGTTTTTAACTGTTCTGCGTGTAAATTCATCTTAATCTCCTTGCCGATCATAGATACATAAAAACAACACGATTATAACTATACCACATTCAAATTCACTTCTGTAGCCCGCCGAATGATTTCAAGACAAAAACAAGGGAAAAATTGCTTAACACTACAAAAATAAATGCTTAGCTGATACAATAGTGAGGCATAAATTTAAATGGTGACCTTCATCTGAAATACAAGCAGCCGGCACTATTGATGGCTGGGGCAAAATTAACAAAGGGTGCGAAGATGAAAAAAGAAATAACCTGCAGCTTATGCAGCTCTCAGGCATCGTTTTTCTATCAATTCAGATCCCTGTGCTATTACCGGTGCAGCAACTGTCGCTCCATTATGCTTGATCCCGGCATGTACCTTCAAAAGGAAAAAGAAAAAAGCCGTTATGAAGAGCACAACAATGATATAAATGATCCGGGATACCAGCAGTTTGTCATGCCGGTGGTAAAAAAAGTTGAGCAGAAGTTTAATCAAACTCACTCAGGCCTTGATTTTGGTGCAGGCACCGGCCCCGTAATCACTAAACTCTTACAAGAAAAAGGCTTTAATGTGCAGGTTTATGATCCATTTTTTTGCAACGACCCTGCAGTGCTAAGCCAAACCTATAATTTTATCGTCTGCTGCGAAGTAATCGAGCACTTCCATTTTCCCGCCAGGGAGTTTGAACTGTTACGTTCACTGCTAAAGCCCGGCGGTTCGCTCTACTTAATGACAGAAATTTACCATGATGGTATAGACTTCGGGAAGTGGTACTATAAAAACGACCCGACTCACGTTTTTTTCTACCATGAGCACGCCCTGGACTGGATCAAAAAACACTTTAAGTTCTCAGCATTAAAAAGAGAGGGCAGGCTGATTCATTTTGAAGTATAGCTTATTGATACGCGATCACTTGGCCTCTCACAATACTGATAAGCAGTAAACTGCACTAAGCGGCGCCTAGGGGATGGTTCGAACTTCAAG
>JAHYJM010000065.1 GCA_019428945.1 Bacillota bacterium
CATTAACGATTCGAAAGGGACTAACCCCGGCGCAACAATAAAAGCTCTGAAGTCATTTCCCGGCCGCCCCATAATACTGATCGCAGGGGGCAAGGACAAGGGCGCTGATTTTACAGATCTTGCAGCGGTTATAAAAGAAGAAGTCAGAGAGCTCGTGCTGCTCGGGGAAACCAGTGATAAAATGGCCAAAGCAGTTAAGGAAGCCGGATTTGAAAATTGTCATAAAACCGAAAACCTGCAGGAAGCGGTAGCCACAGCAAGACAGTTAGCTGTGGAAGGTGACCTGGTTTTGCTTTCTCCCGCCTGTGCAAGCTGGGATATGTTCAGTGATTTTGAAGAAAGAGGCAGACTTTTTAAAGACCTTGTCCGTTCCGGCAGCAGTTTAAATATAATTTCCGGAGAGGTTAAAGATGGCAGCTAAGAGCGCAAGTAAAGATTATGATCGCGTCCTTCTGCTGACAACAATTTTGTTGCTCGGTATCGGTCTGATCATGGTATTTAGCGCCAGTTTTGTTATCGCCGGGGAGAACAGTGGTGATTCTTATTACTTTCTCAAGCGGCAGGCGCTCTGGGTTGCGATCGGACTGGCTGCACTCTATCTTTTTTCCCGGATTCACTACCTGAAACTAAAAAAATTGTCATTGATCATCCTTGTTCTCAATTTTGTTCTCCTGGGGCTGATCTTTACCGGGTTTGGCACTGATCTCGGCACTGAAGCAAAGCGCTGGCTGGCTTTTGGTCCGATTGTAGTTCAGCCATCAGAATTCAGCAAACTGGCTTTTATAATTTTTACTGCAGCCTACATGAGCAGCCGTCGTATAAATCTCAGAAATATGTGGACGGCAACAATATTACCGCTTGGGATAGCCACTGCCGCTCTCTTTATGATTTCGCTTCAGCCCGATTTTGGCACATCGGTGGTTGTCCTGGCAGGGGCAATACTGGTTGTGTTTTTTGCCGGGGTTCCGATTATCCGGGCAGCCAGTTTGTCATTACTCGGACTACCGCCGCTCGGATACCTTATGGTTCAGGAGGAATATCGCCTCCAGCGAATTTTCACTTTTATCGATCCATGGGCCGATCCAGGCAATTCTGGTTACCAGGTTATTCAGTCTTTATATGCCCTCGGGAGTGGGCATTTGTTTGGAAGCGGCCTCGGGCGGGGCAGGCAGAAACTTTTTTACCTGCCTGAACCTCAAAACGATTTTATCTTTGCCGTAATCGGAGAAGAACTGGGTTTTATCGGTGTGGTAGCCATTCTGATGCTTTATCTGGTTTTTATCTGGCGAGGCTTTCAGATTGCACTTAAGGCGCCTGATCTCTTCGGCAGCCTCCTGGCTGCAGGAATAACCTTTCTGACAGCCCTTCAGATTCTTCTTAATGTAGCTGTTGTTACCGGTTCTTTGCCGGTTACCGGTATTAACCTGCCCCTGATCAGCGCAGGGGGTAGTTCGATATTTTTTACACTGATATCCATCGGCATTCTTATCAATATTTCAAAACATACGGTAGAAACTAAAACCGTCCAGGGGAGAAGCTGAAGATGAAGATTTTAATCGGAGGAGGAGGAACAGGAGGCCACATTTACCCGGCGCTGGCTCTGGCCCGTCATGCAAGCAAAGCAGAACAGGCTGCGGAAATATTATTTGTCGGCAGCGTTAATGGCCTGGAAAGAAAAATTGTTCCCTCTGCCGGTTTTAAACTGTTGACAATTCCCGCCAGCGGTTTTAGACGCAGTATCAAAGGTATTGGCGTTACTATCAGGGATCTTTTCAACGGTGTAAATGCCGCCCGAAAAATAATCGGCGAATTCAAACCTGATGTTATTTTGGGTACAGGCGGATATGTCGCCGCGCCGCTTGTAATTGCCGGGGTTCTAGAGCGTTATCCAGTTGTAATTCATGAACAGAATGCCCTGCCCGGAATGACAAACCGCTGGATGTCGCCTTTTGTAAAAAAAGTTTGTCTCTCTTTTGAAGAGACCACTAATAGAGTGCCATGTCCCGGGAAAGCGGTATTTACCGGAAACCCCCGGGCCAGTGAAGTAAAATCTGTCGGCAGGGATGAAGGTAGCCGACGATTTGCTCTTGATCCCGCCTTAAAAACCATTCTTATTTATGGCGGCAGCAGGGGCGCTTTAAAGCTGAATCAGGTTGTAACAACTTATCTGGAAAAAGGGCTGCTGCCGGAAAAAGTTAACATGATCTTCGTCACCGGTGAGATCTACTATGAAGAAGTTAAAAATAATCTGGCTGAAGTGACCGGAAGGGTAAAACTTTTCCCCTACCTGGAAGATATGCCACTTGCCCTGGCGACAGCTGATCTGGCGCTTACCCGCAGTGGGGCGACAACACTTGCTGAAATTACTGCGCTCGGAGTGCCTGTTATTCTGATTCCGTCGCCAAATGTAGTTAATAATCACCAGTACTACAACGCTAAAATTTTAGCTGACCGTGGCGCGGCAATTTTGATTGAAGAAAAAGATTTTAATGATGAGCGGCTGGCAGCAGAAATTAACAGGCTGCTTCTAGATCCAGGTGAGTTGACAGAAATGGCGGCTAACAGCAAAAAAATGGGTCTTCCCGATGCAGCCGACAGGGTATACCGGGTTCTTCAGGAGGTGGCATCATGAGTTTTGAGCAGGAATTAGAACAAAAAATAAAGTCCAACGTAAAAATGAATGAGCCAATGTCACTTCACACATCCTGGCAGGTAGGCGGCCCTGCTGACTATTTTGTTTGCCCGGACAATATAAGTGAGATTGTAGAAATTGTCCGGTTAAGCGCTAAATATAACATACCTCTCTATATTATCGGTAATGGCAGCAACCTGCTGGTCCTCGACGGTGGCATCAGAGGTTTGGTTATTAATATCGGACAATCTTTCTGCTATATCAACCGTATCGAAAAAGGCCTTATAGCAGGGGCGGGAACAGCGATGACCATGCTGGCTAAAACTGCTGTTGAGTATGGTTTAACCGGGATTGAATTTGCGGTGGGTATTCCCGGATCACTTGGCGGTGCTGTCATTATGAATGCCGGAGCATTCGGCGGGTATATAGGAGAGCAGGTTAAGTCTGTAAAAGTTATAGCGCCTGATGGTGAAGTAAAAATACTGAGCAATGATGAACTGGTTTTCGGATATCGCACAAGCAGTCTGGTCGGAAAAGGGATTGTGATCGAGATAGAACTTGAATTAGCCATAGGCGATAAGGAGCAGTCAAGAAGCCAGATGGAACATTTCTTAAGTGAACGCAGAAGGCGACACCCCAGCCTTCCCAGCTGTGGCTCTGTCTTCCGCAACCTGCCGGGAAATCCTGCAGGCCAGCTGATTGAAAATGCCGGTGGTAAAGGGCTGCGTATCGGGGGAGCAGAAGTTTCGACGCAGCATGCCAACTTTATTGTCAATACTGGCACTGCCACTGCTGCAGATATTCTGGCAACCATTGACTCTGTTAAAAAGCTGGTTAAAGAAAAATATAATATCGAACTCCGTCCTGAAGTAAAAATAATCGGAGAGGAGGACTGACCTATGGCAGCCAAGAGTGATCATCTCAAGCTTGTTAAGCAGAATAAGCAGATGCCGCGATGGAAAAAAACGATCCGCTTTCTGTTCAGGCTTACTTTGCTGGTCGGGTTGGTCCTGCTTTTGAAGCATGGAGAAACTTTCTTCAGGGTTAATGAAATAATAGTTGAAGGAGCAGAAGATATACCCGGTGAGGCAATTATGTCTGCCGGTAACCTTGAGATTGGCATGAGCATCTTGTTTTTAAAGGAAAATAAAATTGCTGAGGCTGTTATGAGTGAATATCCGGAAATTAATAAAGTTGAGATTACGAGAATCCTGCCTGAATCACTGGTTGTTTCAGTTACTGAACGAACGCTTGCCGCTTATGTCATAATTCCTGACGGTTACTGGATGATCGACAGGGATGCTGTCTGTTTTGCCCATACGATGGAAACGGCCGGCGATTATCCTGTCATATCGGGAATAGATGTTTCAATGATTATTCCCGGAGAACCGCTTGGCGGCACAGGCAGGAGGGATACTTTACGCAGTTTTTTCCATAATTGGTATAACGCTGATCTGCCGGAGATCGAAAAGATCGATTTTGCAGACAGCTTTAATTTGATAGCGGAATCCACTGAAGGATGGGAAATCTGGCTGGGTGACGACAAAGAAATGGCCTATAAACTCTTGCTGATTCAGGAGAGCATACCGTATTTGACAGAAGGCTCTCAGGCCCGTTTGGATGTCCGTTCCGGCAAGCGCCTTGTGGTCTCCAGCAGCTCAGTGATTGACGAAAAGGAGGTGGCACCATAGAAAAAAAAAGGAAATAGTTGAAATGTGTTGAATAATTTAGTAATCAATGCACCAGGTTTGGAAGGGTTAGGGGGTATATAAGTGAGTAAAAAGAATTACATAGTCGGTATTGATGTAGGCACAGCTGAGGTAAGAGTTGGGCTCGGCGAACCCCGTCCCGACGGTTCTGTGAGCATTATCGGTTTAGGTCTGAGCCCTTCCGATGGTGTAAGAAAAGGTGTGATCGTTGACCTTGAGAAAACCGTTGAATCCATACTTAACGCTGTTGAAGAAGCGGAGCGTATGGCGGGCTTTAAGATAGATTCCGCCTATGTAGGATTAAAAGGCCTCAATATCGATCTGATCACCAATCGTGGTGTCGTCGCCGTTACTTCCGATGATCGTGAGATCAGGGAAGAAGACCTCGAAAGGGTTATACAGGCGGCCAGGGTTGTAGCGCTGCCGATGGATCGCGAAATTGTAGACATCATCCCCCGTGAATACATTGTCGACGGTTTTGACGGGATCAGAGATCCGGTGGGAATGCTGGGAGTACGGCTTGAGGTTGATGCCATGGTCGTTACCAGTCTGATTACCTCCCTGCACAACCTTTTGCGCTGCATCAACAAAGCTGGTATCAATATCAGGGGGCTTGTTCTGCAGGCGTTAGCCAATGCCGAGGTGTCATTAACGTCTGATGAGCGCGACCTTGGAGTTTTTTTAATTGATATTGGCAGTGGTACTACTGAAATAGCTCTCTTCCATCATGGTAAACTGCAGAAGCTTGCAGTAATTCCTGTCGGCGGGGATCACATCACCACCGATCTTGCCGCCGGTCTGAGAATTAACCACCAGAATGCGGAAGTGCTGAAAAGGGAAAATGCATCAGCCCTGCAGTCTCTGGCTGATAGTGAGCCTAAAATAGAAATCAAGTCTGTAGGCAGCAATGAGCTCAGGCTGGTGTCGGAAAGAGAGCTCACATCATTTATCGAGCCGAGGATACAAGAGATTTTTCAAATAGCCAAAGAAGAAATGATCAAAATGGGTTGGTCTCACCTGCCTCCTGCAGGCGTGGTCCTGCGCGGTGGAGTTTCCTCCATGAGGGGAATTGTTGAAGTAGCCGGCGATTTTTTTGAAAGTGACCAGATTAGGCTGGCTGATTTTGAAGTATCAGGAATCCAGAGTCCCACTTATTCTACGGTTATCGGGCTGCTTTACTATATTCAGCGTTATCAGCCCCGTATGTTTGTCAATGAAAGAAGCAAGACGGTTAAAAAACGAGGCCCGGGAATCTGGCAACGTATTAAAGACTGGATGACAGATATTATTGATTAAAGAGCATACCACTAACAGGAGGTGCTTTTAAATGATAGAGTTTGATATTGAAATGGAACAGTTTGCATCTATAAAAGTAGTCGGTATAGGCGGAGGAGGCAGCAATGCAGTCAACCGGATGATCTCATCGGGGCTGCAGGGTGTTGACTTTTGCGCTGTAAATACAGATGCCCAGGCTCTCTACCTGGCCAATGCCCCCAATAAGCTTCAAATCGGCGAGAAACTGACTAAAGGACTTGGGGCTGGGGCAAACCCGGACATTGGTTATAAAGCAGCCGAAGAGAGCCGTGAGGCCATTGAAGCGATGCTTAAAGGCGCTGATATGGTATTTATAACTGCCGGTATGGGCGGCGGAACCGGAACCGGGGCAGCTCCGGTTATTGCTGAAATTGCCCATAAAATGGGCGCTCTTACAGTTGGTGTGGTAACAAAACCCTTTACCTTTGAAGGCAGAAAACGTAAACAGCAGTCGGAAGAAGGTATTTTAAGTCTGAAAGAAAAGGTTGATACGCTGATTACAATTCCCAATGATCGTTTGCTTCAGATTGTTGAAAAGAAAACTCCTATCCTTGAGGCCTTCAGGGTTGCCGATGACGTGCTTCGGCAGGGAGTCCAGGGGATATCTGACCTGATTGCAGTTCCCGGCTTGATTAACCTCGATTTTGCCGATGTCCGAACCATAATGTCCGAAACCGGCCCCGCTCTGATGGGTGTGGGACAGGGAAGCGGAGAAAACCGTACCCTGGAAGCAGCAAAGGCAGCCACAAACAGCCCGCTGCTGGAAACATCAATTGAAGGCGCCAAGGGCGTGCTGATCAATGTTACCGGTGGCAGCGATTTAGGGCTCTACGAAGTAAATGAGGCAGCTGAAATAGTATCTAACTATGCTGATCCCGATGCCAATATAATATTTGGGGCAGTTATTGATGAAAACTGCCAGGATCAAGTCAGGGTTACCGTTATCGCGACAGGATTCAGGACGGTTCAGGAGGAAAAGAAGCCCCATCTTGCGGCTGTCGGCAGCAGCGCATATGCCCGCGGAGAAAACCTCGACTCGCCTGCATGGTCCCGTTGGCAGCAGCAAGATAAAATCGTCAACGAATAAAGAAAAACACCTGGTTTTACTGTAAATTAATCAGTCTTAGCCCGGCGGTAACTATGGAACCGTCGGGCTAAATCTTTTTAGGTTAAATCATAAAAAGCTCTTTACACACAATATATTGTGGTTTATAATAAGTAAACTGCAATATATTGGGGTGAAGCGGCTTATGAAATGTCCTTACTGCGGCGAACCGGATACCCGTGTCCTCGATTCAAGAGCCACCCAGGATTCTTCGGCAATCAGAAGAAGACGTCAATGTGTAAGTTGTGCAAACCGTTTTACAACCATGGAAAAAATTGAAGAAGAACCGCTTGTTGTAATCAAACGCGATGGCCGCCGCGAACTCTTTGATCACGGTAAGATCTTAAAGGGGCTTCTTCTGGCAGGTCAAAAGCGGAACATACCCCTGTCAAGATGGGAAGAGCTTGTCGGCGAACTCGAACTGGAACTGCGCAGCAGTTATGTAAAAGAAGTTCCGGCAGACAGCATTGGTGACATTATATTAAAGAAGCTCCGTAAAATAGATGAAGTTGCTTATGTCCGCTTCGCCTCTGTATTCCGTCAATTTCCCGATGTGGAAGCCTTTAAAGCCGAACTGGACGAAATACTAAAGGAGACGGGAGAAGAGGGACAGGAGCCGGGGTAAATTCAAATGTAAATGAAAAAAAGCGACCGGCTGAGGAATTTTTATAATTGGGTTTTATTTTTGCAGAAGGTTAAGATGAACCTAAAGTGAAAATATCAGCATTTTTGGCGAGTCGCATTTAATTAATGAACTATGCATCAGGTAAGATATAGGTAATCGAAACGGGAGGTATCACTATGGTCAATAATAATGCAGCGGCGCAAAACGAGAAATTATTTAAACCCGATAACCCTTTCAGGGAAATACGCAAGCGCGACGGACGGGTTGTCCCCTTTGATCCCGATAAGATTACGGATGCCATTTTTAAAGCGGCCCGGGCAGTTGGAGGCAGCGATCGTGGTATTGCTGAGAATCTTACACGCCAGGTCATAAAAAGTTTGCAGGAGAAAGCCGATAATGGAATTACCCCTTCTGTTGAAGAAGTACAGGATGAAGTTGAAATTACTCTAATCGAAAATGGCCACGCCCGGACTGCCAAAGCTTACATTTTGTACCGTGACCGCCGTACACGTATCCGTGACGGAAAATCTGAACTTATGGATGTGGTTAAAGAGATCCTTGTTGAAACCAGCCGTGAAAATGCCAATGTAAATAATTCGCCTTCAGCTAAGATGCTTCAGATTGCCATGGCTGCCAGCAAGCAGTATTATCTGAGCAACCTTCTGCCGGAAGAATTTGCCCGCGCTCATGAAGAAGGAGCTTTTCATATTCACGATCTCGATTATTACAGTAAAACCCTTAACTGTCTTCAGATAGATCTGTCCAGGTTGTTAAAAGAGGGCTTTAACACAGGTTACGGCTATATCCGGCCGCCGAAAAGAATTGCATCTGCCGCTGCGCAGGCGGCTATTATTCTGCAGAGCAACCAGAATGACATGTTCGGGGGGCAAAGTTTTCCGCACTTCGACCGCAGTATGGGCGACTTGATCCGCAGCCTGGAAAAACAACCTGACTATAATGAAATTTACCAGGCCATGGAAGGCCTGATTTACAACCTAAATACTATGTCAAGTCGGGCGGGAGCCCAGGTCCCCTTCTCTTCATTGAACTTTGGCACAGATACTTCTGAAGAAGGACGCTTAATAACAAAAGCAGTGCTGGAAGCATTCAGGCGCGGTTTGGGGCATGGGGAGACACCGATCTTTCCCAACCTCGTTTTCAGAATTAAAGAGGGTGTCAACTTTAATGCTGAAGATCCGAACTATGATTTATATAAGCTGGCACTGCAGGTTGCCTCGCGCCGGATGAACCCAACCTTCAGTTTTATGGACAGTACATTTAACTCTAAATATGGTGATGAAGTCTCTTACATGGGCTGTCGCACCCGCGTTATTGCCAACCGGCACGGAGCCGAAGTCTCAGCCGGACGCGGTAATATTGCTCCTGTCACCCTGAACCTGCCACGACTGGCTCTCGAGAGCAAGGGACATCAGGAAATCTTTTTCGTACAGCTTGACCGATTGATGCGCCTGGCTTCGCGCCAGCTGCTGCATCGTTTCGAAGTTCTCTCCAGGTTGCGGGCAAGAGACCTGCCTTTCCTGATGGGGCAAAGGCTATACCTCGATTCAGAAAAGCTGGGCCCGGATGACACCATTCATGAAGTAATTAAGCATGGCACCCTGGCAGTTGGCTTTATTGGCCTTGCTGAGACTCTCAATATGCTGATTGGCAGGCATCACGGCGAAGATTCAAAAGCACTCGATCTCGGCCTTAAAATAGTTGAACATATGCGCAGGCGCACCGATAGTTATGCCGATGAATATGATCTGAACTTTGTTCTCGTTGCCACCCCGGCTGAGGGACTTGCCGGCCGTTTCGTTGCCATCGATCGTGAACGTTTCGGTACAATACCCGGTGTAACTGATAAAGAATACTACAGCAACTCATTCCACATTCCGGTCTATTATGCCATGTCAACCTTTGACAAGATCAGGGCTGAGGGACATTTTCACAAGCTTTGCAATGCCGGGCACATCAGTTACACAGAGCTTGAAGCTCCGCCGATTCATAACTTTGAAGCGGTTGACAGAATCATCAGGAATATGGCTGCATCAGATTTTGGCTACGGTGGCATTAATTATCCCCTTGACGAATGCCGGGCCTGTTCGCAGAGCGGAGTATTCAACCGGGAATGTCCTCACTGCGGCAGTACCGATATAAGGCGCATTCGCCGCATAACAGGGTATCTCTCTACAGACGAGCGCTTTAATCCAGCCAAGTTAAGTGAGTTAAAGGATAGACGGGTTCATTATGTGCCCGGTGAAAACAAATGATCCTGCAGGTAGCCGGCATTCAGTATGACAGTATTGTAGACGGCCCCGGTATTCGTCTTGTGCTTTTCGTGCAGGGCTGTTCACATCGCTGCCCGGGGTGCCATAACCCTGAAACTCACGACCCCCGGGGCGGCAAGCCGATGGAGATCGTTCAACTAATAGAGCTCATTGATAATTGTAACAATATTGACGGAGTTACCATCTCCGGTGGGGAACCTTTCGAGCAGGCCGAACCAGTCGCTGCCCTTGCCGGTGCTGTTACCGAAAATGGATTAGATCTGGTTATATACAGTGGATACTACATTGAAAACCTGCTTAAAAAAAGTCTGATTGATCAAAACATCAATTCGATCCTTGCTAAAGGGCGCCTTTTAATTGATGGCCCTTTTCTGGAAAATGAATCTGATTTAACCCTGCCCTTCAGGGGATCACGCAACCAGAGAATTATAGACCTTCCGGCCACCATGCGGACAGGAAAACCTGTGGAGTGGGGAAATCCCTGTTTTTCAGAGGAGCTTTATTCAAAATAGACCGCTTGTGGATGTGATCGAAAATCAGGATACACAACAAAGATAAAATAACTTACCTTCAATCACCCATGCTCTCAGCTGGAGGTATAGTCGATCACGCCTTTTCAACCCGCCTGGGAGGCTGCAGTACAGGTAGTGTGGCCTCACTTAATATGGCTTTTCACACAGATGATCAAGAAGAAAATGTGCTGGAGAACCGATGCCGTTTTTTTAAAATCTTTAACTGCGATCACCTGGAAATTGTGTCGGCAACCCAGGTGCACGGGTCTGAATTGGCCAGGGTCGATCAGAATAACCGGAGCGAGGGCGCAACCCCGGGCAGCACAACAATTCGTTGCGATGCCCTGCTGACCACCGAGCCGGAACTGGTACTAACGGCATATTCGGCCGACTGCATGTTGATCTATATTGCCGTAACCGATATACCGTTAATAGCGATCGTTCATGCCGGCCGCCGGGGAACACTTCAGGGCATTGCAGAAAAGGTAATCAGGGTTATAACTGCAGACTACCGGGTTTCACCCGACAGAATAATGGCTG
>JAHYJM010000066.1 GCA_019428945.1 Bacillota bacterium
AAACCGGAACTGCTTGGCTGCTTGAAGTGAATGCTGTTATGAAGAGCCGTGTGCGTAAATAGCGCATGCACGGTTCTGTGAGGGGCTATGCTCGTGAGGGCATAGCCTACTCGACCCCTGTGTTGTTTTGTTATTTTATTTAAGTAGAAAGGCGGCGGCTGATTGAGGCAAGCAGCAGGGGAAATGTGTCGATCTTATCCACATCCTGCCCCAGCAGTTTTTCTATTTTCTGAAGACGGTAGTTAAGAGAGTTGCGGTGTATATGCAATTTTTCGGAAGTTTTAGTGCGGGAAAAGTTACACTCGACGTAGGCTTCCAGGGTTTGAACAAGTTCTCCGCCCTTTTCCCGGTCATATCGGATCAGCGGATCATAGATCTGCTCATAAAGTTTTGGTGTATTGGCGGTAGTAAGAAACCGCTTTACCAGATGGTATGGGGCCATATCGGAATGGGCGAGGGCAAAATCAGTGGTATATAATTTTTTACCGATGTCGATTGTTTCCCATGCTTCGATATAACCAGCGCTGATTCTTTCAATATCGGGGCAGTAATCGCCTGCAGCTATGTATATGGGAACGCCATTCATTCTGGAACGGATTGTTTCTTTCGTTTTGTTCAGGAAATTCTTACCATAATCCCGAAAGGAGTCGGGATTAATTTTATCGGGGATGCGAATTAACATAACCAGGCTGCCCAGAGCTTCAACAACAACACCTTCTGTATGCTCTTTTTCCAGCAAATAGTGCAGCAGACGGTACAGTCTTTTCTCAAGTTCCTCGATGCCGGGGACATCACCGCTTTCCATGTCTCTTCCATAATATATGCTCTCTTTGTTTAACTCGACGAGGATAACGAAGTAACTGCCCGTGGCATCAAGCCCGAACTGCCTTGCCCTGGAGATTATGTTTTCGCGATTTTTAATGTTGCCAAGCAAAAGCTCATTGTAGAAATCAAGTTCACTTTTACGTTCCGTTTCTTTTATTGCTTTTTCCTTGAGGACATCAAGGGCAATAGCCATAGCTCCTGCTTCCATAGCCACTGTTTCAGACCTTTCAAACTCACCATCAAGGTTGGGGACAATCAAAACGCCATAAAATGTTTCTCCGGCAACGACGGGAAAAAAGAAGTCGAGATAATCTTCTTCACCGGAACCATGTTGGTAATATGATGGCTTTTTATTACGCAGCAGTTCTGTCAGAAGCCCTTCCGGGTAAAATGAATCCAGGGGCAGGTTCTTCCCGCTCCCCTGTCGCTTCTGTAACAGGGGTGGCAGAGTCTTGCTGAAATCGGGCGGAATAGCAGCATCAAGAAGCATCAGATTGGCATCGGCCATAAAAACCGGGTATTGCAATAGTGTAGTGAGAGATGTTAAGAGTTCCTGCAGGCCTTTGCCTTTGAGAACAATATTTGTCATCATTGCATGCACTTCCTGCGCATACTCTAAAGCCTGAACCTGTTTGTCGAGGATGTTGCTCATCACGGGTACGATGACATCAATATATGAGCAGTCAGGCATCTGCAGCAGGGGCAGGCTGAGTTCGTCAGCTTTCTGAATGAGCCTTTCGTCTATATGGGAGATGTAACGTTCGGGTGAAAATATGATCAGTGCAGCTCCGCCACAGGCTTTGATATCCTCGAGCATTTGGAGTTGAGCATCAATACTGTCCTTAAGGGCATAAAAAGTAGTGGAAAGCAGGGAGTCGCGGCGGAACCAGATAGCTGCGTCAGGGACATCAATAATATCAACAGCCCTGATAACATTGTCCAGGCCGGCGTTTCCGGCGATAACTGTAGCTTCGACCAGGCCACCAATATTCAAAGCATCTCTGACCGTTATGGCCATTTGGTTATACTCCGTTCAAATCACATGGTTAAGACAATAAAAAATGGCCCAGTGTGCTAATTCTTTCATGCTCCAGGCCAATCAGATCTTCAAGTTTATAATCAAGTGTGTTACACAATGCTGTAAGGTAAAAAAGGTGCTTGCCAAGTTCCTCGGCAACCACTTCGCGACAGTGCTCGCACAGTTTTCCCTTGAGGTGAGAATCCATATATTTACCGCAATCTTTGAGTGAATCTTTGACCGGGTACTGTCTTTTATTGGCGCTGATAGATATGCAGCCGCAGTCTGTTACAGCCTTTATTACACTGCGGTTAACCCTGGCGGTTGATTCCTGGTACTTTGAGAGACAATCAAGGACACTGCGGTGGCGAATTAAAACTTCTGATACCATATCCTGAAACTCGCCGACACCCTCGTTCTCTTTCACCGGTAATTCACCTCATTTTCTGTGTGGGACTCTGTTAAAGTCATTATACGTTTTAAATTCTGATTGTGTCAACAGCAGAAAGACACCTTTAAAAGGCATTTTTCGCTTATATACCAACAATTCTGCGTCAGAAATATTAGCTGTTGTATTATGGATTCGGATATGTTAAACTATTTGTTTAATTGACACTTGCAAGGGGCTGTGTTACTATATTTTTAGGCAATTCTCAAGGGGGAGTGACATTGTTCAGTGTAGGAGATCGTGTGGTTTACCCGATGCATGGCGCAGGTGTTATAGAAGCAATAGAGGAGAAAGAGATCCTCGGCGCCCGAAAGAAATATTATGTTATGAAACTGCCGATGGGTGAGATGAAGGTTCTTATCCCGACCGATAGCATCATACAGGTTGGTCTTCGCGGTGTGATTGAAAAAGACAAGGTGCCGCAGGTTTTTGTGGTGCTTCAGGGCGAACAGCCTGAAATGTCTGCAAACTGGAATCGCAGATATCGCAACCATCTTGAGAAGATCAAGAGCGGCGATATATTTGAGGTTGCAGAAGTTGTTCGTAACCTTATGTTAAGGGACCGGGAAAAAGGCCTCTCTACCGGTGAAAGTAAAATGCTTGAAACTGCACGTCAAATTTTGGTAAGTGAACTAATCCTCGTCCAGGGCATGGAGCATTCAGAAATTGTTGGCATTCTGGATGACATTTTTGTACAGACCCCCAAATAGAAACAGGTTTCACATATTTTTGCTCCACGGCCGTATGGCCTTGCTTCCGGGGAAAGCTTTAAGTTATAATGTTCCGAAGAGTTCCCGGAATATTTTTCTTTGATCAATAAAATGTTTTATGCATTTCATTCTTATATATGAAGGAGGTGAAGCTGATGGCTCGAAAGATTCTGCGTGTTTTTGGAACCCTGCTTGGGATCGTGCTCGGTATTTATATGTTTGTCGTGCTTTTACCGGTAATATCATTTTTTATCGATATTCCGGCCGGTCTTCACTTTTCCCCTGTATCGATAGGGTATTATGCTATTGGCGGTATTTTGCTCGGACTCATATTTTATATTCTTACTCCCGTTTTTATAAATATTTTTAACCGACTCGTTTCCTGGGCCGATGGTAAACTAAAGGCGGTGCCGACACAGGATATTGCCCTGGTAGCTTTAAGCCTGATCATTACCCTCTTAATCGGGCTGCTCTTAAGCTATCCGATTTACCGCATTCCCGTAGTAGGGTTATTTATCTCCCCGGTTGTAACGCTGTTGCTTGTATTTATCGGGGTAAGGTTTGTATTGAATCGTAAGGAGGAATTTACCTTTCTCTCCTCTTTGTTTAACCGTAATATACGCAGTGGAGGGCGGGAGAACGAAGTTTTTAAAATTCTTGATACCAGCGCAATTATTGATGGCCGCATCGTTGATATCTGTAAAACAGGTTTTATGGAAGGGGTTATCGTAGTTGCCAGTTTTGTTCTGGAGGAACTCCGGCACATTGCCGATTCTCCCGATCTTCTTAAACGTAACCGCGGGCGCCGCGGGCTTGATGTGCTGAACAAGATTCAGAAGGAGATGGATATTCCAGTCCAGATTTACGAAGGCGATTTTGAAGAAATCGCAGAAGTAGACAGCAAGCTGGTTAAGCTTGCCAAAACCATTAACGGTAAAATTATTACCAATGACTTCAACCTGAATAAGGTCTGCGAACTTCAGGGTATTTCAGTCCTTAACATTAATGAACTTGCCAACGCCGTGAAGCCGGTGGTATTACCTGGTGAAGAAATGGTGGCGCAGATTATAAAAGATGGTAAAGAAGCGGGACAGGGCATCGCTTATCTCGACGATGGCACCATGATTGTCGTCGAAGGAGGCCGCCGCTATATCGGAGAAACAATAGAAGTTTTGGTCACCAGCGTTCTGCAGACAGCTGCCGGACGGATGATTTTTGCCAAGCCCAAGCTGGATGCAGAGAAATACAGCGGGGTAAAATAGACGATGAAAGTTGCCGCCATTATAGCTGCTGCCGGGGCGGGGCTGCGCATGCTGAGTGAAACCCGTAAACAGTATATGCGCCTGGAAGGTATGCCGGTACTGGCCCGCTCTGTTAAACTATTTTGTGACCGTCCTGATTTTGAAACAGTTGCAGTCGTTATTCCTGCCGGTGATGAAGCTGAGGTAAGAGCTCTGCTTGAACCTTTCTGTTCTTCAGAACGTTTATTATTTGTTGAAGGCGGTCAAACGAGACAGGATTCGGTAAGTAAAGGACTAAAAGCGCTGCCGCCGTCGGCCGGACTGGTTTGCATTCATGATGCGGCCAGGCCTCTGGCATCGGTTGTATTACTTGAAAAACTACTGGCTGCAGCGGCGGAATATGGCGCCGCTGTGCCTGTAATACCGCTAAACGACACATTAAAAGAGATTAATCCGGAAGGATTCATTACGGCAACGCTGCCGCGTGATAAACTGCGACTGGTTCAGACCCCGCAGGTTTTCAGGCGAGCTATCATTGAGAAGGCATACAGGGAAGCATTTGCAAATGCTACTGATGATGCTTCGCTCGTTGAACTGGCCGGATTCGTGGTAAGAACAGTTCCGGGAGAACTGACTAACTTTAAAATTACGACGCCCCTTGATATTGCTCTTGCTGCTCTGTTGTTGAAGGGAGAGATAGACGGGTGACCCGGATTGGAAGCGGATTTGATGTTCATCGCCTTGTTGAAGGAAGGCCTTTGATTATAGGTGGTGTAAAGATCGATTATCACCTTGGGCTCGATGGGCATTCCGATGCAGATGTGCTGATACATGCCCTGATGGACGCGCTGCTCGGGGCGGCTGGTCTGCGCGATATTGGGCACTATTTCCCTGCGGATGATAAGAACTATTTCGGAATCAGCAGCATTAAAATGCTCGAAGATGTAAAAAATAAGTTGGATACAACCGGTTGGAAATTAATTAATGCCGATATGATCATCATCGCAGAAGCGCCCAAAATGGCTCCTTATATTGAAGCAATGTGTAATAAGATTGCCGAAGCGCTTGGCGCTGCAAGATGCCGGGTTGCTGTGAAAGCGACTACCACCGAGGGACTCGGTTTTTGCGGCAGAGGTGAGGGGATAGCTGCCCAGGCTGTAGTGCTTATTGAAAAGGCGGCTGAACCCGGTCCGGTTAGGCGTGAAGCAGAATAACCGGCCGGCATGACGCCGGCAGGCAGAAATCATAAAACGGAGTGTGCAGTAGTGGTCATAAAAATTTATAACACCCTTACCCGTAGTAAAGAAGAACTTAAACCCGGGGCACCCCCTAAGGTTACCTTTTATGTATGCGGTCCCACCGTTTACGATTATATTCACATCGGGAATGCCCGTGTATTCATCATTTTCGATGTGGTCAGGCGTTATCTGAATTACCGTGGTTTCGATGTGAAACTGGTTCAGAATTACACTGATATAGATGATAAAATGATCAACCGGGCCAATGACCAGGGAATCACTGTCCCTGAGCTTGCGGCGCGCTTTATTGAAGCTTATGAAGAGGATGTTACGGCGCTGCGAATTCGGCCTGCTGATGTCAAGCCGCGGGCTACAGAGCATATCCCCCAAATTATTGAGCTGATCGAACGACTTCTTGAAAACGGCTTCGCTTATATCAGTGAAGGTGATGTTTATTATGACACTTCCCGCTATACCGATTATGGCAGGCTCTCTCAGCAGAAGCAGGATGAGCTGCTGGCCGGAGCAAGGGTCGAGCCCGGTGAAAAGAAGCGCAGCCCTCTTGATTTTGCCCTCTGGAAACAGAAAAAAGAAGGTGAACCTTCCTGGGAAAGCCCCTGGGGCGAAGGGCGTCCGGGCTGGCATATAGAATGCTCGGCAATGTCAACCCATTACATGAATGATACACTTGATATACACGCAGGTGGGGCTGACTTGATCTTCCCCCATCATGAAAATGAAATTGCCCAGACCTGGGGCGCTGATCAAAGACCCCTGGCCAGATATTGGATGCATGCCGGTTATCTTAATATTGAAGATCAAAAGATGTCAAAGTCACTTGGCAACGTCCGCACAGTGCGCGAACTGGTTGAAAGGCATGATCCGCTTGACCTGCGCTTTCTTATTCTTTCAGCTCATTACCGCAGTCCCCTTAATTTCAGCGCTGACCTGGTTGCCCAGAGCAGGGCAGGCCGGCAGAGGCTGCAGGAGATGATTGTAAATGTTCTCGATCTCCTCGGCAGCGCCGGTAATTCAGCAGGTGAAAGTGAAGAGAAACTTCGTAATGCCCTGGGAAATGCCCGGAAACGCATTGTTGAAGCGATGGATGATGATTTTAACACCGCTGACGGCCTAGGCGTTCTTTTTGATTTAGCCCGCAGTTGTAATATATATTTAAAGGAAGGGTTTCCGTATAACCGTGAACTGCTTGAAGATGTGATTCATTTTTATCGCGATATTAATGATGTTTTCGAAATACTCGATATTTCTGTGCCCGGCAAATTAGATGAAGAGATAGCTGCGTTGATTGTTCGGCGTGACGAAGCCAGGGCAGCAAAGGATTGGGCGGCTGCCGACCGGATTCGCGATGAACTTACCACCCGGGGTATTGTTCTTGAAGATACCCCGCATGGAACCCGCTGGAAAAGAAAGTAATTTAAACAGTGTGGGGTTTCAAGAATTTTTATCTCAGATTAAGCCGTTAATGATTAAGCCTGGAGCTGCCGGGGCTAATTCCTTCTCACCCTGGATGAAGGTGAAATTGGGGGAATATTTACATTTGCCCGGCTGCTTAAAAACCGTCATATAAGATTGCCGGGATTCAAGGTACAGCAAAATCTGGAGGTGTCGCATAATGGCCTATATAAGGGAAAGAACAATTGAATCGGCCTGGCGGATGGTCTTATGGAACTGTGCCCGCTATGGCTACAGCTACCGGATCAAAAAGGGCAGTTACGAAGGGCAGTTGCGTAAGCAGCTGGATCATCTTGCAGTGGTAATTGAAGAGCCATATACCCGCCCCCTTGCGGTGTGGCTGCCTGAGAATTGTGGTATACCCGCACCGACCTCGGAAGAAAGAATTCAGCAGTACTTTTATGATTATCTTGCTACAGATACGAAGTGTGAGCTTGAAGATTACACATACGGTCAGCATATAGCGCCGCAACTGCCGAAAGTTATTGATCTGTTAAACCGTTCCGGTGGGGCGACTAACCAGGCTTGTATGAACATAGGGGGGCAGGAGAATATCGACCTCGATGATCCTCCCTGCCTGCGGGTGGTCGACTTCAAGGTAGTTGACGGACGCCTCCACATGACCGTCTTTTTCCGCTCCTGGGACATTTTTGTCGGTTTTCCTGAAAACCTGGGCGGGCTGCAGCTACTTAAAGAATATATTATAATGCAGCTCAAGTTTCCCGTTGAAGACGGCCAGATAACCGCATATTCTTCCGGAGCGCATATTTATGAGCAGTATTTTCCGCTTGTGAATCTGTTGAATGCCCATAAATGCTAAAGCGGGGGAGATCATGAGCAGGGCTGATCGGTTTGATCCGGGCAAAAATATCACGGGTGAAGATAACAAGCCCGACAAAGATCTTGTTGTCGGCCGCCAGGCTGTGCTTGAATCTCTCCGATCGGGTAAACCTCTGCGTATTATACTTGCTGAAGGGTTAAAAGGTGCAATCATCAATGAAATTGTCCAGCTAGCCCGTCAGCGAAAAGTTCCGGTTGAAAAACTTTCCCGAAATGATTTTTTAAGAGAAACCGGCGATGTCGCCGGAAATCAGGGCGTGGCAGCCATGGTATCACCTTTTGAGTATACAGAACTTGAAGATCTGGTTGCCACATCCCGCTCTAAAAGCGGCGACCCTTTTCTGATCATGCTTGATCACCTCGAAGATCCTCATAACCTCGGCGCGATAATGCGTACGGCAGATGCAGCAGGGGTCGGTGGACTAATCATTCCCTCTCATCGCGCAGCCGGGGTAAGTGCCGCTGTGCGAAAGGTTGCCTGTGGTGCCGCAGAGAGAATTCCCGTTGCGATGGTCGCCAACCTGAACCAGGCTGCAGAGGCTTTAAAAAAAGAAGGATTTTGGTTATACGGAGCCGAGGCAGATGGCTCTGAGAATTTTTACAGGGCTGATTTCTGTCGCCCCCTCGTCCTGGTTGTCGGTTCTGAAGGTAAAGGGTTGTCACGCCTCTTACGTCAGAATTGTGACCTGCTTCTTTCAATTCCAATGCCGGGTGCTGCAGCCGGATCCCTAAATGTTTCAGCGGCATCCGCAATAATCATTTATACTGCTCTCGCACAGAGAGAGGGGTGGTTGCCTTGATGGCTCCCATCCTGATTGTCGATGGGTATAATATCATCGGTTCCTGGGATGAATTAAAGGGTCTCAAGACAATTAGCCTGGGTAGCGCACGCGACCAGCTGATTTCCACCTTATCGGCCTACTATCCCTGGTGTTGGGAAAGGATTATCATTGTTTTTGACGGTCAGCGTTTTGCCTGGGATCAATTTGATGGTGTCGAGGTGGTTTTTACGGAAGGACGGGAAACTGCCGATACGATGATCGAAAAGCTTGCAGCTGGCCTTTCGCCCTATTACCGGGTAGAAGTGGCTACATCTGATTTTGCCGAGTTCCGGGCTGCCTCAAATCTTGGCGCCATGGTATTGTCCGCACCTGCCCTGAAAGAGCGCCTTGAAGAACAGCGCAGCAAGTACCGCAGCCGTTTGCAGGATCATACCACTTCAAGAGGGATGATGCTCAACGACCTGCTGCACGAATCGGTCCTCGATACATTAGAAAAGCTGCGCCGCCAGTGATCTCCAGTGATCTGTGAACTCAAAACGCTTGACCCTACCATTGCTTTAAGTTATAATAACCTGGAAAGCCTGCAATAATCCCACCATAAGATATCAAAACGGAGGCGATAGGTTTGAGCTTTTTAGCTCATGGGTTGAAATATTCCTGTCAGACAGAAGCAGACTTCGAATTTCGCAGTGACGAAGATATCGTTATGGAGGCAAAGAACGGCGATGTAATCGCCCTTGAATTCTTAATCAACAAGTATAAGAACTTTGTTAAAGCCAAAGCCAGGTCGTATTTTTTAATCGGCGCCGACCGTGAAGATATAATTCAGGAAGGCATGATTGGTCTGTACAAAGCAATTCGCGATTTCCGGGACGACAAACTTTCATCCTTCCGGGCTTTCGCTGAGCTTTGCATAACCCGCCAGATCATTACGGCGATCAAAACGGCCACCCGTCAGAAACATATACCTCTGAATTCATATGTTTCGCTGAACAAGCCCATCTATGACGAAGATTCTGATCGCACCCTTCTCGATATTCTTTCCGGGACAAAGATCACCGATCCTGAAGAGCTGATGATAAACCGCGAGGAATACAATGATATTGAGTACAAAATGGGCGAAATCTTAAGTGAGCTCGAGTGGAAGGTGCTAACCCTTTACCTTGAAGGCAAATCATATCAGGAGATCGCAATAGATCTTGAACGTCATGTGAAATCTATCGACAACGCCTTACAAAGAGTTAAGCGCAAGCTCGAGCGGTACCTGGAAGTCCGGAAAAGTTAGAGAAGCAGAAAGCATAATTTATACCGGCCCATTTACCCTGTCTGTTCCGATTATGCTGAAGGCGGAGCAGATATTCATCCTAAATCAATAATTTAAGGCATATCTGAGATATCTGAGATAGTTTTATAAAGAGGCGCAAAGCAGTTGACTTTTAGATAATGCCAGTGTATAATCAGTATCGCTTAAACGCGGGTGTAGCTCAATGGCAGAGCCCTAGCTTCCCAAGCTAGTCGCGTGGGTTCGATTCCCATCACCCGCTCCATCGACGACGCGGGGTGGAGCAGTCTGGTAGCTCGTCGGGCTCATAACCCGGAGGTCGCAGGTTCAAATCCTGCCCCCGCAACCAAAATAAGGAAATCGCAGTCCGCGGTTTCCTTATATAAATGAAAAAGGCTTTATATGCTCACGTAGCTCAGTCGGTAGAGCGTATCCTTGGTAAGGATAAGGTCACCGGTTCAATCCCGGTCGTGAGCTCCAGAGGCGGCGTAGCTCAGTTGGCTAGAGCACACGGTTCATACCCGTGGAGTCCGGGGTTCGAATCCCTGCGCCGCCACCATAATTTAATCAGTCGGCAACAAAGTCGGCTGGAGATTGCCGGTGAAGGAAAACCACCTGAGCATTTTTTCTTTAACTCTTAGGAGGTGCATTTAATTGGCTAAGCAGAAGTTTGAGCGGACGAAACCGCACGTTAACGTAGGAACGATTGGTCACGTGGACCACGGCAAGACCACGTTGACAGCGGCGATGACCCATTGTTTATCGAG
>JAHYJM010000067.1 GCA_019428945.1 Bacillota bacterium
TCCTCCCGGCGGGGCGACGGCTATGCAGATCTGAGCTACATCTATGCGGCGGCCAAGGAACTGGCCGGCTGCCTCAAGAATTATACGGTGGTGGTGGACAAAAGTACCGTGCCGGTGGGCACGGCCCGACAGGTCCAGCGGGTTATCAGCGAAACCAACCCAGAGGCCGATTTTGATATGGCCTCAAATCCCGAGTTTCTCCGGGAGGGTGCTGCAATCAATGATTTCATGCGGCCGGACCGGGTTGTGCTCGGCACGGATAACGATCGGGCTCTGAAGATCCTCAAGGAAATATACGACCCCCTCTATCTGATCTCCACCCCCTTTGTTACCACCAGCCTGGAAACTGCCGAGCTGATCAAGTATGCCGCAAATGCCTTCCTGGCGGTTAAAATCAGTTTCATTAACGAGATGGCCAATCTCTGTGAGGCGGTTGATGCCAATGTCATTGACCTGGCCAGGGGCATGGGGCTGGATGGCCGGATCGGCAGTAAGTTTCTCCATCCCGGTCCGGGTTACGGAGGATCATGCTTTCCCAAGGATACCCTGGCCCTGCTCCGCATTGCCCAGGAAAACGGGGTCGCCGCCCGGCTGGTTGAAGCCGGTGTCGAGGCCAACAACTCCCAGAAGGCCAGAATGGTCAAAAAGATCAGGGATGCCCTGGGCGGCAGTGAGACCGGCAAGACCATCGGCGTCCTCGGCCTGACCTTCAAGCCGGAAACGGATGACCTTCGCGATGCCCCGGCCCTGTCCATTCTCCCTCCGCTCTTTGAGAAAGGGGCAAAGATCCAGGCCCATGATCCGCAGGGAATGGCAGAATTTAAGAAATTTTTTCCTGATTTTAACTATGTGGACAACAGTTATGAAGCCGCCATCGGGGCCGATGCCCTGGTGCTGATGACCGAGTGGAACCAGTATCGGGCCCTGGATCTTGAGCGGATCAGGTCAGCAATGAAGACCCCGATCTTTATCGATCTCCGGAATGTGTATGATCCGCAAAAAATGAAAGAAGCCGGCTTTGTGTACATTGGAGTAGGCAGGAGTTGAAGTGAGGTAGGCCGATGTAGAGGCCAAAGATGTTACCCGGGAAGTTGAATAAAAGATAGCTGCAAGCTAAATGAAAAACAGCTACAAGCGAAAAGCGGAATAAAGTGGAAAACTGATGTTTAAAGACCTGACCCCCGGCCTCGGATAAAGACCTGACCCCCGGCCTCGGATGACCCCCGGCTTCGTGTTTGTTACGATATGAAGAACATTTCAGGTTGCTGCATGGGCCCAACTTTCCCCTGCGCATTAGAGAGATTTGCGCAAAGAGACCTTAGGAAGACATGACAGGTAAAAAGGCGGCATTCAGGGCTTTTTCTTATCTTTGGCTGGGGGCGATCATGGGGGCCGGTTGCGCCTTTTTGACCCAGGTGATACTTGCCCGCGGTCTTGGGCCTGAGGCGTTTGGGATATTTGCCGCTGCCCTCAGTACGGTTACGCTGCTGACCCCTTTGGCTGGGTTCGGAATCGCCCAATATTGGCTGAAAGCCTTCGGCCAGGAGGGATGGCGCGCCAGGCGCTGGTTGCCGGGATCGTTCAGGTTTATTGGTTGCAGTACCGCAACCGTCTTGCTGTTATTGCTGGTTTGGGCCCTGTGGGGGCCGCACGATGCGTTATCAGCGGCTATTTTGGTGATATTGAGCTTCCATGTTCTGGGGCAGCTTGCTGTCGAGCTGGTGAGCTCCAAGCTGCAACTTGAAGAACGGTACCTCAACCTGGCCGTTTGGCAGGCTTTTCCTCACGTGAGCCGTTTGCTTCTGGTTATGGTGCTGGCCTATGCCGCGACAAACCTGATCAGTGCTCAATCCGCCGCTTATTCCTATGCAGTTGTGGCAGGCGTTTTTTTTGTAGGCGCTGTTTGGTTATTGTTTCGTCTGTACAGAGGTTCTTTTGATCTCAAGGGGCATAGGGTGCCGGCAGAGGCGGAGGAGCCGAGAAAGCCCGATGTGCCGGGGATGTTTCAGGTCGCGGCGCAATCCTGGCCTTTTGGGGTGGCCGGATTGTTCCACCTTATCTATTTCCAAAGCGACATTATCCTTCTCAGGTACATGACGGGCGCTGAAGTTGCCGGGATCTATAACGTCGCCTTTACGGTAATGGTTGCCGTCTATTTGCTCCCCGGGGTGATTTATCAGAAATTTCTCTTGCCTAAAATGCACCGCTGGGCCCACAACGACAGGGCAAAGTTTTATCAGGTCTATCGGCAGGGCAATATCGCCATGCTGATAGTGGGGCTTCTGGCAATGGTGGCGATTTGGCTGTTGGCCTCCTGGGGGGTTGTCTTCTTGTTCGGGCAGAACTATCAACAGGCTGTCGGGTTATTGATGATTTTGGCGGTGTCCGCGCCTGTTTTGTTCGTAGCCAGCAGTGTGGGGGCCACGTTGGTCACCCAAGCCCATATGAAGAGCAAAGTAAAATGTATGGGTGCTGTTGCCGGTATCAATATTGTTTTGAATTTATTGTTGATCCCACCTTATGGTACCTACGGTGCCGCCGTGGCAACCATCATCAGTAATGTGTCTTTGCTGGCAATTTATTATTTTTATGCTGAAAAATTAGTATTTTCAGATTTCAGGTAAGGGTGAAGTGAGATTTCAAATGGAAGCGCAGCGGAAAAGGCGTAAATTACACCAGGCCAGGGTTGCAAATGTCTAAATCGCATCAGGTTGTCACTGAAATCGTTGAGCAGGAAATTTGTTGCGGGTGCGGCATCTGTGCCGGCGCCTGTCCGTTTCATAATCTGAAAATGGCGTGGCGGGACAACGGCGATCTCGCCCCCATGTTAGTCGGAGAGTGTTCCCCGGGATGCCGTTTGTGCCTGAAGGTTTGCCCCTTCGGCACCCAGGCCGCAAGTGAAGACCGGTTGGCCCGGGCGCGATTCAGCGATTCTGACAACTGCAGACATGATGAAGCCGTTGGTTTTTATTTAGAGACTTTTGTCGGATACTCGCTGTCCGGCGGCCATCGTGAGCGCGGCGCCTCAGGGGGGATGACGACCTGGCTGGTAGAGGCCCTGCTTGCCAAGGGGCTTGTTGATGCAGTTGTCTGTGTCGGGGCCGGGAAGAGCGCCGAGCGGCTCTTTGAGTATAAAATAATGGCTGACGTCGAAAGCCTGCGGGCCGCAGCGGGTTCGCGCTATTATCCCGTTGATATGGCCGAAGCAGTGTCACTGATAAATGGAGAAAATCAGGAAACACGCTACGCTGTGGTCGGCTTACCCTGCGCTCTCAAGGGGCTGCGCTTGGCCATGGAGGCCATGCCTCGTTTGGGCCGCCGAATTGTCTATACCCTCGGGCTGACCTGTGGCCATATGACTAACCGTTTCTATACAGAATATCTGGCTGGTCTTTCCGGAGTTTCTCCTGATCAACTGGCTTCGGCACAGTATCGACTCAAGGAAAGCACTATTCGTGCAAATAACTATAAATTTCGAGCAGTTAAAAAGAGTGGTTGCTCCGGTGCGGCAATCCCTTTTTCTAAAATCAGCAATATCTGGTCTGATGGTTATTTTCAGGTAAATGCCTGCAACTATTGCGATGATGTTTTTGCAGAAGTTGCGGACGTTGTATTCATGGATGCCTGGCTGCCCCAATATTCGCGTGATCCTCGGGGGCATTCGATGATTGTGCTCCGTCATCCGGCCCTGCTGGCTATATTTGGTGAAGGGATCAGAGACGAGACCTGCCACCTAGAATCTCTTCCGATATCCAAGCTTGTAGAGAGCCAATGGGGTGTCATTGAAAAGAAACGGACTTTACTAGGCGCTAGACTCTTTGCGGCTGACCTCAAAGGTCATCATTATCCACAAAAGCGTTTCTCCCCCGATGCTGATTCCTACAGGCGCCATCGCCGTAAGGTTGAAAGGCCATACGGCATACAGCAGGCCAGTAAAGAACTATGGCCTAAGTTTGGTTCAAGATTCCCCCTCGCTTTTAGGCTATATCTTTTAACTTTGAGTCTGCCAATCGTACTGCAACGCATGTCTGCTCGTGCGCTGCGGTTACTAAAGAACCCATCGTTGTTGCGACGATATGTACGTGGAGCATAAAATGAATCGGATTTATCTTTCAGGTCAACGCACATTCAGAAATCGGGGTTGTGAAGCCATTGTTCGAAGTACCGTGGGGTTACTTCGCAAACAATTTCCTAGCATTGAAGTGCTGGTCCCTTCAGATAACATCGAACGCGATCGCAGGCAATGGCCCCAAGCTATTGATAATGGTGTAAAATTTGTACAGGCCTATATGCCTTCCTATGCCCGCTATTGGGTAAACCTGCAGAGGCTGCCTGTCCCTGCGTTAAAGCGCGCTGGGTGCCCTTTTCCAGCGCCTGCCTGGTTGAAAGCACAAATAGCTTCAGTTGATGCCGTTTTGGCCATAGGTGGGGATAACTATTCTCTCGATTACCGAATTCCATCTCCTGTTATGGGGCTAGACAAGCTCGCCATGGACATGGGCAAACCAGTGATACTTTGGGGCGCGTCCGTTGGCCCGTTTGAACGCGAACCTGCGTTTGTGCCGGCTATCGTGAAGCATCTTGCAAGGATGAAGACCATAGCCGTGCGTGAGACTGTTTCATATGGTTATCTGACTGAGGCACTGGGCCTGAAGAATGTCAGCCTGATAGCAGACCCGGCCTTTAATTTGCAAAAAGAAGAAATTGATTTAAAGCCCTTTTGGCCAGAGGCTGGGGTGGAAGGTGTTCTCGGTTTGAATGTAAGTCCATTAATAGAACGATATAAAAGGGCAGGGCAGTCGCTTATTGATGAGACAGTTGCTTTTGTTAATCACGTTGTCATTGAAAAAGGGATGGGGGTTTTACTAGTCCCTCACGTTACAGCTCTTGCCGGGGCAGATGATAGTAAAAGCGACTATGGTTATATGAACAGACTGATTTCCCGATGTTCTGATCTAGGGGATCGTATTCGCCTTGTTCCTGACTGTTACAATGCCGCGCAGTTAAAATACATTATTGGTAACCTTCGCTATTTTATCGGAGCTCGGACACATGCCACCATTGCCGCTATGTCCAGTAGAATACCGACTGTTTCTATTGCATATAGTGTGAAGGCGCAGGGAATTAATAGAGATTTATTTGGCTCTGAGGAAATGGTTCTGCCTACGCCCGAACTCTCTTCAAAGTCACTCATGAGTTACTTTGATTGGTTGGTTGAGCATGAAGTGGCGATGGCGGGTAGGCTTGAAACGAGAGTTCCAGAGCTACAGATTCTGGCTGCACAGGCTGTAAGTAAGTTTTTTTAGAAATAGGTGTCGTAAATTGGATAAACTTACAGATAAATTCGCTCCGGTTAGTGTTGTTATCCCGTGTTTTCGTTGCGTCGATACAATTTCTCGTGCTGTAGCGTCAGTCGCAAACCAGACCTTGGTCCCTTTTGAAGTTATCCTGGTCGATGATTGTAGCGGTGACGGCACGCTTGAATTGTTATGTGCCATTGCAAAAAAATATCCGCATGATTGGGTAAAAATTTTACAACTTCCCGTAAATTCAGGCCCTTCAGTCGCTCGTAATAAGGGATGGAATCACGCTACTCAGCCTTATATTGCTTTTTTAGATGCCGATGACAGTTGGCACCCTCTTAAGCTCAAGTTGCAGGTTGAAGCACTTTTGGCTGATCCTTCGATAGCGCTAATTGCGCATCAAATGAATGTTCAGCAACCGGATGCCCCTGCTCCGGCATTATGCGGTCAGCTGAAGTCTCAAATTGTTCGACCTCACACACTCATGTTTACCAACCCTTTCCCTACTCCAGCGGTCGTTCTGAGCCGCGAACTTCCCTTTCGCTTTGACGAAAATCGACGACGGGTTGAGGATTTTTTTCTGTGGGCGCAGATTATTTTCTCCGGACACAAATGCGTTAAGATCAATCAGGTTCTGGCTTCCTGCCATAAGCCAACATTTGGAGCTGGCGGACTTTCGGGGGACATGACAGCCATGCATGATGCTGCGATAGATGTGATTAAGGAGTTACGTGTATCTGGACTATTTAGCTGGTGGGAAGCTTATATAACAATGGGAGTCAGCCGGATTAAACGGATTAGACGTCAAGTTATTGTTAAATGGCGAAGAATGGCCTTGGTATCCAAATGAGATGCCTGCATTTCCGTCCTCACATGCTTTCAACATGAATACAAAATTTAATCATCAAAATATGTTAGGCAGGTTGGGTGTGTCTGTACGTTTTACAAGCCTGGTCTTAATCGTAGCCAGCATTGCCTTTTGTTGCGCGATCGTTGCGCTGCGATCGTTGGATATCGGTACCGATACGCAGGCATATGCAAACATTTTCCAAAATATAGAAAAATATGGAATTGCGAATACAAGACTCGAGCCCGGTTATGTGGCGTTCGCCCACATCGTTTCTTGTTTAGGTTTCAGCATTATTGGCATGCAGGCCCTAACGTTTCTTCTTTTAATTCTTACTATTGTTTACTCTGCAAGAGAATACTGGAAATACCTTGGCTCATTCAATAGTAATAGAATGTTTCTCGCTACTTCTTTGGGTTTATTTTTTGTTTCACCTATGTTTGTAAGTGCTTCAATTAATGCAATTAGGCAAGGCCTCGCGTCGCTATTAATTTTTATTGCCTTGTTGTTTTTTTCCCGCCGCCAGTGGTGGAAATTTATATTTCTGGCAGCAATCGCCACCAGCTTTCATTATTCTTCTGTTATTTATTTTGTTTTTGCTCCTATACTTCTTCTTAAGCAGCGTACAATTCAGATAATTTTAGTATCATTTTTTTTATTTTATTGCTTGGGATTGACTGAAGAATTTGTGAAATCGATATCTCCATTAGTGTATTCACAAGTGATGGATTATAAGTATGGTAGTCTGTATAACGCTGGGGTTCGGATTGATTTTGCAGCTTTTTCTTTTTTTTGGTATGCAATCACTTATGTTTTAGCACCACTTATATGTAAAAATGTCCGTGATAAAATAATGGTGGCAAATTCAATATACTTAACTATGTTGCTACCTTTTTTCCTAGTTGGCTTTGGTAATTATTCAAACCGACTTCTAGTGCCGGCATGGCTTTCAGCTTCGCTTATTATAGCAAGTTGTATTTATAACTGCCGTATTGCGCTATTACGGCATCCTGTTTTCCTCTGGATCTGGTTGTGTGTGTCTTGTACAGTGTTTTATTATTTCGTAACTAACGAGATCATTCTATGACAAGACTTAAAAGGTTGAAATATATCTACCTTGAAATCAAAGATTTTTTCAATGGTAAAGTGTGTAAATACAATGGGATGGATTAATCATCGGTATCATCGGGTCGGACCAAACTAACTATTTAATGTAGCGTTGCTCGGGGTGTTTTGTTAGCTGTGGGTGCCCTTAGAAGGTCATTTTGATGGCCCAAATGGCAGGTTTAAGGAATAAACGGATATGGGCAGAGCCAATCGTCATCATATCCCAGGGCAAATCTGGCACATTACCCATCTGTGCCACAAACAGGAGTTTCTTCTCAAATTTGCCCGTGTCAGGACAAGATGGTTGCAGTGGCTCTTTGAGGCAAAGAAGCATTATGGTCTGTAGATCCTCAACTATGTAGTCACATCAAACCATATGCACCTATTGGTTGTAGATGGAGATGCGGAGGTGGTACCACAGAGTCTTCAGCTCGTTGCAGGTAAGCAGCTCAGGATTTCAATAGGAGAAAAAAACGAAAAGGTGCTTACTGGGATGATCGATACCATGCAACGGCGGTAGAGCCAGGAGAGCATTTTGTCAGATGTCTTACCTGTCGGCATGGGTCACAGGGGATTCAATGAAATTCAAAACCCATCAATCGCTATGCTTCCGTACGCCACCAAGTCGACCAAGCTGCCAGCAGCGGCGGAGAGAGAATAGTGGATAGATTCATTGAGCGTAATGCCACGCTCAACGGGGCAGCGGCGACCAGCTGCTTGTTAACTATGCCCTTCCCCCTAAAAACTGACAACATCTTATAAAGCCGATGGATTATTGTCTTGACCAAAGAGTCAAGTAAAGGCTGCTAACGCTGAGGTAAAAGTATGGACTATAAGAAAATAATTAAGAACCAAGAGATTAGATTTAAGATGCTTAATTTGCTAGATTTTATTCCTGACAAGATAATGCTTCAAATACAGTACCGGATTAAAACTGGTCGGAGTTTAATCTTGTCTAACCCGAGGAGATATACAGAGAAACTGCAATGGTACAAGTTGTTCTATAGAGATCCGCTAATGGCAAAATGTTCTGATAAATTCGATGTCAGAGACTTCGTTGAAGGGAAAGGGTTAGGGGAAATACTAAACACACTCTATGGCGTTTATGAGAATGTTGAAGACATTAGATTTGAAAATTTACCAAATAGATTTGTCCTAAAATATACAAATGGTTCAGGTGCAAATTTGTTTATCACGGATAAAAGCTCCATAAATATAAATTCCTTGAAAAGTCAGTTGAACCAGTGGATGACTAAACGTAAAGCTAATTATGGGAGAGAATGGTGCTACTATAATGTTCCGTCCCGCATTATTATTGAAGAACTAATAGATAGAGATGAAAATAATGACATCCCGGATTATAAATTTTTTTGTTTTAATGGAAAAGTAAAATATCTATATACAATGGTTGATTATGTAGATGACCATAAGAATGGACGATGCAGTTTTTTTACACCAGAATTTGAACAGTTACCTTATAGAAGATCAGAATACAAAGAAATTGATAGAGAGATACAAAAACCTGATAGATTTGATGAAATGATCAAAATTGCCGAGATACTATCTGAGGATTTCCCACATGTAAGAGTTGATTTATACAATATTAAAGGAAAAATAATTTTCGGAGAGTTAACTTTTTATAACGCTTGTGGATATACAATCTTTTCACCTGATGAGTTTGATTATATTTTGGGAAAAGAATTTATATTGCCGAAAAAGATGCTTTGAGAAGTGACTCGCGCCAGGCTTGACAAATGGGCATTTAATTCTGCGCCATTCGTGTCAGAGTCGAATGGCGCTAGTTTAAGGTGTTTTTTTTAGGGTCCTTTCGGGAAATCAGTGGGTAATCGCCATGTTTCCCGATGATTATGCCGCCATTTGAATAAAGTCCGGTTACGGAGCGGAGAGACAGCTAAAAACTCTTAGCGCAGCAACCTTTTCCGATTTTCCCGGTATTGGTTTTCGTGCTACATTCGCCCCTCCCCCCTCTATCAGAATAGTTGACACCTCGTTATAATAGGGCTTCAATAATGTCCGGCGGGTGCCCACCGATTAAAAAAGGTTGTGTGAGCAGTATTTCTTCGAATCCGCACCAATTTGACGTCTTGGGAAAGAGCATGTTCCCGGCAAGTGTCTTTGGCATTACTATCATTGGACATTGTTGATGTTCCAAATGTGGTTAGAACAATGAAACCGATAAAACGTCTGCTTTTCATAGTCAATGCGCCCAAGTTTTTCCTTTCCCACCGCCTCCCCATTGCCTTGGCGGCCAAAAGTGCGGGTTACGAGGTGCATGTGGCGACCGCCGATGATGGGCAGGCGTGCCGGGCGATCACCGACCAGGGTCTGTTCCACCATGCCGTACCCCTGTCGCGCAGCGGTCAGCACCCGGTGAGGGAGCTGGCTGCCATCATGTCATTGCGCCGCCTGATGAAACGGCTTCAGCCCGACCTCGTTCATCTGGTCACCATCAAGCCGGTGCTGTATGGCGGCTTAGCCGCTCGCCTGGCCGGGGTACCCGCCGTGGTGGCGGCCGTTTCCGGGTTGGGGACGGTGTTCGTGTCTCGGGGCGGCAGGGCGGGACTGGTCAGGCGTGTGGTGAGCGTGCTGTATCGCCTGGCGCTGGGCCACCGCAATTTGGCGGTGATCTTTCAGAACCCTGATGATCGGGCGGCATTGATGCGCATCGGCGCGGTCGAGGCGCATCAGACACGCTTGATTCGCGGTTCCGGCGTGGCACTGGAGGATTGCCCCCTGGTGCCCGAACCCGAGGGGTGCCCGGTAGTGACCATGGCGGCACGGCTACTGCGCGAGAAGGGGGTGGTGGAGTTCGTGGAGGCGGCGCGGTTGCTGGCCAAGCGCGGAATCGAGGTTCGCTTTCGCTTGATCGGTTCGCCGGACCCCGGTAACCCCACCACCATTACGCCGGAAGAGTTAGCCACTTGGCGGGACGAGGGACTTGTGGAGTTGCCGGGTTACCGAAATGATATTACGGCACAATACGCCCAGTCGCACATCGTGTGTCTGCCTTCTTATTACGGTGAAGGCCTGCCTAAGAGCCTGGTGGAGGCGGCAGCCTGCGGGCGTGCGGTGGTGACCACCGATATGCCGGGCTGCCGGGATGCCATCGAACCGGGCAAGAGCGGTGTGCTGGTGCCCGCAAGGGATGCCGTTGCCCTGGCGGATGCCATCCAGCGCCTGGTCGAGGACGGCGAGCAGCGGCGTGCCATGGGGCGGGCCGGGCGGGAACTGGCCGAGCGCGAATTCGCCAT
>JAHYJM010000068.1 GCA_019428945.1 Bacillota bacterium
AAGGGTGATCAGCGTTTTCAGACTTTTAACATATCCAACATAGATTTTGATTTATACATAGTACTATTTGTAATCGGTGTAATTTTGGCTACCAGTTTACTATTCTTGCTTTAAAGTTACGGTATTGAGTGGAGGCGATAGATTTGACGCTGGCTTATCCCCAACCAATAATTGCAGTAATTGTGCCGATAATCGGGGCTTTGATAATCCGTTTTCTTGATGAAGAAAAAGCCGGCCTTCGTCACCTGGTTGCCTTGGTTACTGTTTCAGTCGTATTCATTTCTGTTCTCTCTATGCTTCCGCTGATCATGGCTGGCAATCTGATTGAATTGAGAATTTTTAATCTGCTTGATGGGCTGGGAATATTTTTCAGGGTAGATCCTCTGGGCATGGTTTTCGGGCTGGTCTCTTCAACACTCTGGGTATTTGCCACTATATATTCCATCGGTTATATGGCCCATGAACATGATCAACGTAATTATTATGTCTTTTTTGTTCTTTCATGCAGTGCAGCCATGGGTGTCGCTTTTGCCGGCAGTCTTTTTACCTTTTATATATTTTATGAATATCTTGCCATCTGCACTTATCCGCTGGTTGTCCATGCCGGTACTCCCGAGTCGGTCAGAGCCGGAATCAAGTACATCAGTTACAGCCTCGCCGGTGGTGCACTGGTGTTTCTTTCCATCTTTATGATCCACGATCTTGTTGGCACTCTTGATTTTGTTCCCGGTGGTATTTTGGGCGCTGTCGCATCAGATAACAGTATAAGAATAAAAATAATTTTTGCCCTTTTAATAGCCGGTTTTGGCACCAAGGCGGCATTAATGCCTCTTCACTCCTGGCTGCCGGGAGCCATGGTGGCTCCTACGCCGGTTAGCGCCCTGCTGCATGCGGTGGCAATTGTTAAAGCGGGAGTATTCGGGATATCCCGGGTTTTCTTTTCCATTTACGGCAATGAGGTGCTTGCCGAGCTGAACGTGACACATATCCTGGCTGTTGTTGTCTGTTTTACAATTATTGTTGGTTCATTAATGGCGATCAAACAGACTGTGTTGAAACTGAGGCTTGCCTATTCAACGATTGGTCAGCTTGGTTATATTACTCTCGGAGTCCTCATGCTCCATCCCATTGGGGCTATGGGCGGGCTGATTCATATTATTAATCACGCTATTTTAAAAATAACCCTCTTTTTCTGTGCTGGAATGATTATTACTGTTACCGGCAAAAAGAATTTAAACCAGCTAAATGGAATTGGCAAGCAAATGCCTCTAACAATGCTGGCTTTCACCATTGGCGCTCTTGGTTTAATGGGTGTAACACCAATTGTTGGTTACATCAGTAAATTTTATTTGTTAACCGGAGGCCTTGAATCAGGGATGCCGGTATATGCTTATGTGATTCTGAGCAGTACATTATTAAATGCAATATATTACCTGCCGATTATCGTAAATGCTTTTTTTAAAGATGGCGAATTTGAGAAAAAGCCCGGGTATGAAGCGCCGCTTACTATGCTTGTACCTACTCTGACTCTTGCTGTACTTGCGATATTGTTTGGCTTATTTGCCAACTATACAACCATACCTTTCATTGAAGCTGTTATCAGAACTGTTTTTTAGCCGGACAGGGAGGGAAAAATGGATGTCTCAGAATGAAATAGCCGTCTCAATAATTCCGGTCTTAATTGTTTTACTCCCGCTCTTTGGGGTGGCCGGGACCATGCTGGCTGATCGATATCGCCCGGGTTGGCGAAAAATAACGGTGATTGTCTCTGTTTCACTACCCCTGCTGCTGGCTGTTATTATTTATCCCCGCATTGCTGCAGGTGTTGTAGTTTACCAGATGATAAACCTTTTACCACCGGCTGGTCTGGAATTCAGAGTCGATATCCTCTCAATCTATATGCTGCTCTTGTTTTCATTTTTCAGCCTGATAATTGTAATTTATTCACTGGGTTATTATAGAGACAGGGAAGAAGGGCGTAAGTTTTTCTATTTTCTACTGATAGCAATCAGCGGCTGTCTCGGAGTTGCCCTGAGCGGGAATATGTTCACTTTCTTTCTCTTTTTTGAAATGATGTCATTGTCTTTCTTTCCTCTCGCTGCTTATAAATCTACTCCTGAAGGTTACAGCGCCGGTTTGAAATTTTTCTTTATGACAATAATCTCCGGGGTAGCTCTATTTTGGGCGGTGGTTATTACAAACAGCACTACCGGTAGCCTTGCTTTCGGCACAGGCGGCTTGGTAACTGAAGCAAAACCAATCTTATTGGTTGCATTTATCTGCTATCTTATTGCCTTTGGTATTAAAGCGGCTATGATTCCGCTGCATATTTGGATGCCCGATGCTTACGCCGCAGCGCCGACACCTGCTGCGACTCTTTCATCGGCAATGATGCTGAAAACCGGAGTCTTGGGTCTGATCAGAGTATTTCATGATATTTTTGGCTTATCTTTTTTACAAGAGACAGGATGGAATAACATTCTACTTGTATTAGCGATCATCAGTATGCTTTATGGTTCTATTTGCGCTTTTGCCCAGGACGACCTGAACAGACGGTTAGCATATTCCGGGGTTGCGCAGGTTGGTTATATGCTGCTCGGACTTGCCCTTCTGACTGAGATGGCTCTGGTTGGCACGATCTATCATATTATGGCTCATGCTTTTATGAAAGGCTGCATGTTCCTTTGTGCCGGAGTTATTTTTGTAAATACTGGAAAAACAAAGATCAGCGAGATGAAGGGGATCGGAATGCAGATGCCTGTGACAATGCTCGCTTTTACGATAGCTGCAGTCAGCGCCGTTGGTATTCCACCATTCAATATTTTCGTATCAAAGTGGCACCTGGGTCTTGGCGCAATCCAGGCCGGGATGCCGGCGATTATTATTGTCTTACTTTTAAGCAGTGTCTTAAATGCTTCTTATTATTTCCCAATCTCGATCAATGCCTTTTTAGGGTGCAGGGAGTTAAAGAATATCGAAAGACAAAGATTGCGGCTGCAGCCAATGCGGATGGTCCCGGTTATAATTTTGGCCGCCGGAGCATTTATTTTTACTCTGGCTCCTTATAACTGGCCGCTAAGCCTGGCCAGAGCTGTGGCTCAATTGTATTTTTAAAGTTATACTTGTGCATAATGCTGATTTTGGTTTTATTTACTTTAATAGTCAGTGGCAGATCTTTTTCGGGGGTGAGCTAATTTGGAATATGAAATAGTGCACACTTTATTACCGGCAATCATTATATTTGTGCCCATCTTATCCGGTATTATTCTATTCTTTTTCTCTGACAGATTATATCCCTACAAGGAGCATATCTGCATCGGGGTAACGGGGCTCTTTTTTATCCTTGTCTTAAGCATGTATCCAGCTATCAGGGATGGGAAAATTCTGCTTGGGATCTTTCAGTACTTTTCATTTCCATTGTCTATATCTTTTAAAGTTGATCAGCTCACCTTTTTCTTAGGTGTTTTCTTCTCTTTCGTCTGGTTTATGGCAGCCTGTTTTTCTCCGGGTTACATGGCCCATGAACATAAAAAAGAACGTTATTATGCCTTCTTCCTGCTTGCTGAAGGCGGGTGTATGGGAACCATTTTTGCCGGTGATCTGCTCGGTCTCTTTTTATTCTTTGAATTTATGGCTCTTACCACATATGTACTTATTGCTCACGAAGAAACGCCGGTTACTATGTTTGCCGGCGCTAAATATCTGTACATGACAGTTGGCGGTGGCTTGTCAGTCTTTTTTGGTCTTTTAACCATGTACTACCTGACCGGATCGGTAACTTTTACACGGCCTGGTTTAATTACAGAACCTTCTGGTCTGGCGATGGCCGCTTTTTTTGCATTTATGCTTGGATTCGGTTTAAAAGCCGGTATGTTTCCTGTACATGTATGGTTGCCTGATGCCCACCCGGCAGCCCCTTCACCGGTTAGTGCCGCTCTTTCCGGTATCATGCTGAAAACCGGTATTTACGGTATGATCCGGGTTGTTTTTAATGTCTATAGTCCTGAGTTTATCAGCAGCGCAAACTGGGATTCTGCCATGCTTGTTATCGCTGCTATTACAATATTATTGGGTTCTGCTATGGCTTTACTGCAGGATGATTTAAAAAGGCGGTTGGCTTACTCAAGTATAGCGCAGATTGGTTACATAATCTTAGGTGTGTTTTTACTAAACCAGCAGGGGCTTTCAGGAGGTTTGTATCATCTTTTTACCCACGCTTTCATGAAGGGCTTGCTCTTTTTATGTGCCGGAGCGATTATTGTCCAGACCGGTATTCGCAATATAAGTCAGATGAAGGGTATCGGGCTTAAAATGCCTTTGACTATGGTCTTTTTTACAATAGCATCTTTGACTATGGTTGGTATCCCGCCTTTTAACGGTTTCATCAGTAAATGGCAGCTTTCTTTAGCTTCACTGGATGCAGGCCAGCCTGTTTTTGTAGCTATTCTTATTGTCAGCAGTCTTCTGAATGCTGCCTATTACTTTCCAATTGTTATAGCAGCCTTTTTCCCGGGAGAGAAAGATGCCCACCAGGGTCATGAAGAAGATGAAGAGGATACCTTGACACCCGTCCATGAACACCATGAGGAACCAGATCCATTCAAGTGCGCTGATAAAAGCGACCTCCACAATCATGGTCATCAGGTATATTATGGCGGACGCCTCGGTTTGGAAGCTCCCTGGCACATGGTTCTGCCCATGGGTATCCTTGCCATAGGCTGTGTGGCCTTTGCCCTGATGCCTGTTAACTGGGCCTGGGAACTGGCTATGGCTGCAGCAAAATCGTTATTCTCGATGTAGGCAGCATCCTGTCACTTCAGCTATATTTTCATTTATTGCCGAAATATATACTCCGCTGTACATAAGGGAGCAACAATCCGATGAGCGGGCCTTTGTTGATCGAAAATTATATTTCCAGTAATCTGCCTCTGGCTATAGTCTTAATTCCAATAATCGGGGCTGCTTTATCTGCTCTTATTGGCAGATACTCTGAAAAACAGCGTGATTGGTATATTATTGCTTTAACTGCGCTGATATGCCTGCTTTCATTCTACCTGCTCCGCCTTAGTTGGCATAATGAAGTTATCAACCGTTACATGATCGGTTTTGGCGATATACCGCTCTATTTTAAGGTTGACAGGTTGGGCGCTCTCTTTAACTTTCTTTCCTCTTTTGTCTGGTTCCTGGCTTCAGTTTTTTCACTGACATATATGACCCATGAAAAAAGGCGTAATCGCTATTATACATTTTACCTGATTACCCTTGGCGGGTGCCTGGGTGTTTTTTTAACCGGTGATTTTTTCAGTCTCTTTTTCTTTTTTGAGCTGATGTCTGTCGCATCCTACATGCTGGTTGTCCATACTCAGACTGAAGAGGCATCAAGTGCCGGCAGGCTATATCTTTTCCTTGGCATATTCGGCGGCCTTTGCATTCTGACCGCAGCTATTCTAATTTTTTGGCATACAGGGTCAGTACTAATTACTCCGTCATTGGAAGCGCTGATCCTGATTCCGGCAAAAACTTTTATTGCAGCTCTGCTGGTAACGGGATTTGGAATCAAGGCCGGTATGGTTCCCCTTCATATCTGGCTGCCCAAGGCTCACCCGGTAGCCCCGTCGCCTGCAAGCGCCCTGCTTTCAGGAATAATGATCAAGACAGGCGCTTACGGTATTATGAGGGTTGTTACCGTACTCTATACTCCTGAAGATGCGGAAGCTTCAAACCTCTGGGAGTTTACGGCACAGTTTGGCTACATTATAATCTGGTTTGGTATTCTGACGATGTTTATTGCCGCTTTTATGGCTCTTTTCCAGACAAATGCCAAGAGAATTCTGGCTTACAGCAGTGTCAGCCAAATGGGTTATATCCTGATGGGTATCGGGGTATGTGCATATTTAGGTCTTGAAGGGCCGATGGCGATGGGTGGCTTTTCTCTGCATGTGGTAAACCACGCTTTTTTCAAGGCTGGCATGTTTATGATGGTTGGTGCGGTTTATTTCCGAACAGGTGAGATCGATATTAGAAAACTGGGCGGTCTCTGGCGGGACTTTCCAGTCACCACCATCGTATTCCTGCTGGCAGCAATGGGTATTGCCGGTATACCCGGCCTCAATGGTTATACGAGCAAGGTATTACTGCACCATGCCATCGTGGAAGCTTTTGAACATCACCATGATTACAGCCTTTATATAGCAGAAAGGATATTTATGCTGACCGGAGCGATCACTACCTGCTATATTGCCCGACTTTTTAGTTCTATCTTTCTAGGCAAAAAACCTGACGGACTGGTGGCCAAAGGGAAAGAGCCATGGAATGAAAGATTAGTATTTATAATAACCGGTGCGATTATATTGTTTATCGGCACGAATCCTTTCCTGGTTCTGAAAAAGCTTGTTGGTCCCGTAGTAGCCATTTTCCCCTTTGAAGAATACTACTACAATTATCTGCTTAAAGTTAACTTCTGGGATATTCACGATCTACAGGGTATGGCAGGGGTTGTTGCGGTTGCCTCCCTGCTTTTCTTTCTGGGAACCCGTTTTAAGCTTTTTGAGTATAAACTGCCCGCCTGGCTGAGTATCGAAGATTTAATCTACCGGCCTGCGATTAAGATCTTTGGATTCATCTTTACCAGAAGTGGGCGAGTCGTAGAAACTGTTACCGACAGTCTGTATGTTAACAGTCCCCGTCTGCTCACCTATTACTGTGTGAGTGGAAAAATTCTCGATTCAGCCGCAGATTACCTGATCGTTGATACTTTAGGTCCCTTAAAAAAAGTCAGCTACCGCCTTGCCGGCCTTGAAAAAAGTGCCCCTTTGTTTAATATTTTAATCGGCAGAATCAGTTCAAGCCTGGTTTACATCCATCAGTTATGGCTTAATATTTTGCACAGCTCTTTTCATGCTTCGAAAAAATTCTTTATGGTTATATTTAATGTTCTCTTTCAGATTGACTACAAGCATGAAGGAAAATTCTATCTCTCAGTTAATACGGGCAACTTTGAATACTATGTATTAATCTTTTTTATTATTCTTATTATGATCATGTCTATGTACTTTTTACTTTAAAGCTTAAAATTTGCAGGATAAAAGCAGCTGAAAACGAATTGATTATTTAGATAACGGTTATTCAGTATGAGGATAAAGGGGAATCATTTAATGATTGAACAAGAATTAGCCCGTTTTGCCAGGGAAACAAGTTATGATAATTTGCCGAACGAAGTAATTAACCAGGCCAAAGTATGCCTCCTTGATTTGGTTGGCGCTGCCTGTGCCGGGGCAAAAGCTCTGCCCGGGCATGTAGTTACAGAAATTATTGAAGAAGCGGCTGGAACTCCTCAGGCTGTATTAATCGGTCGTAAGGAAAGAGTTCCGGCTTTAAATGCAGCGCTTGGCAACGGTCTCTATGCGCACGCTCTTGAACTTGATGATCTGCACCGCGGTTCTATTTTGAGACCGGGGTCACCAATTATACCGGCTGCTCTGGCTGCAGCTGAAAAAGTTGGCGCTTCAGGTAAGGATCTCATCACGGCTATTGTAGTTGGGTACGAGGTAGGCATACGTATTGCTGAAGCGATGACCCCTACCCACTATAACTTCTGGCACACAACTGGAACCTGCGGTACTTTTGCCGCTGCCATAGCTGCCGGTAAAGTAATGAATCTGAATGAGAATCAGCTGATTGATGCCCTCGGGCATGCCGGAACCCAGGCTGCCGGCCTGATGGAACTTCATTACAGTCCTGAGGGTATGATGAGCAAACCACTTCACGCCAGTAAAGCTGCCCAAAATGGACTTTTTTCGGCGATGCTCGCTGCCGGTGGTTACACAAGCACCAAGACAATCCTTTCCGGTGAAAAGGGCTTCCTGCGTGTATTTGCCCCCAAGGCAAAAATGGAGAAAATTGTTGAGGGACTGGGGAAAGACTATAAAATTATGCAAATCAGCTTCAGACTCTATGCGTCAACACGTCATACCCATGCCGGAATAGACCTTGGTTTAAGGTTAAGGGATAAGGGTATAAAACCAGAAGATATTGAACTGCTCAGGATCCAAACATATTCGGTTGCCAGGGATCTTGTTGGGGAGCCATTCCCGGAAACTATTTACGAAGCTAAGTTCAGCCTGCCTTTCTGTGTATCAACCGCCTTGGTTTATGGTCACGTTGGTATAGAAGATTTTACTGAAGAACGTCTCCATGATCCCGCTCTTGTTGAATTGATGAGCCACTGTACAGTTGAAATTGATCCTTTGCTGGACGCGCATTATCCCCAGAAATGGGCTGCTAAGCTTAATGTTATAATGCGTAACGGAAAAGTAGATCATGAACAGACTGATTTCCCCAAGGGCGATCCGGAGAATAAGGTTGGGCTCGATGCTTTGCACACCAAGTTCCGCCGCCTTTCGGCATTGCTCTTACCGCCATCCAAAATTGAAGCGTGGCTTGAATCAATCAGCAAAGTCGAAACATATGATGATATAGCGGACATGTGGCGAATCTAGCTAAACTGCTGCACAGTAGATTAAGATAAAAAATAGCTCCGCCGATTATTCGGTGGAGCTATTTACTGGTGCGCCTGAGTGGTTTTGAACCACTGGCCTCTTGCGTGTCAAGCAAGCGCTCTCCCCCTGAGCTACAGGCGCATGATTTTAGTGCAAAAACATTTTAGCATTATGCAGTCTGAAATGTCAAGGAATATGGGCTTTGATGTCTGTAAATATTTCTCTAACTATGCTATTATTTAGATGTATTTGCTTAAGCAGGGAGGGTCTTACTTGCCGGCTAATTTAACTCCGCAATATTATGCAGCAGAGGAAAACTATAAACGGGCTGCAAATCCTGAGGATAAAATGAAAGCCCTGCAGGAAATGTTGGCGATTATCCCCAAGCATAAGGGCACAGAAAGACTTCAGGGTGATATAAAGAAAAAGATTGCCCGTCTAAAAGAAGATGGCAAAAAGAAGAAACAGGCCAAAAGTGGATTTAACCCCTTTGGTGTTGAAAAACAGGGAGCCGGTCAGGTTGTACTGGCCGGGTACCCGAACAGCGGGAAATCATCGCTCGTAGGAATTCTAACCCGGGCAAAGGTTAAAATTGCCGATTATCCCTTTTCGACTGCGCTGCCTGTAAGTGGCATGATGCCTTACAAAGATACTTTTATCCAGTTGGTTGATACGCCGCCGCTGGCTCTTGATAATGTTCCCTCCGGTTTGATCGGTACCTTTAAGGAGGCTGATGCCCTGTTGATCGTTATCGATGCTTCAACTGCCGAATGTCTTGAGCAGTTGGAAGGCCTGACCACTGTTCTCCAGGAGCGTGAGGTAATTGATCTCTCCGAAGATGGATTCATCATTGCACCGCTGCCCTTTATAATCGTGGCCAGTAAAGTCGATCATCCCGATGCCGCAGAGAACCTCGAAGTATTAAGGGAACTTTGGCCAAAACTTGAAATGCTTGAGGTTTCCAATAACGGCAGGGGACTTGAGAATCTGCGGGTAAGACTTTATAAAATGCTCAACATAATTCGTATTTACGGCAAAGTTACCGGAAAACCTGTTGAGAAAGAACGTCCCTTTATCCTAAAAAAAGGCAGCACAGTCCTTGATTTTGCCGGTCAGGTTCATAAAGATTTTCCCGAAAAGCTTAAAAGCGCTCTTGTTTGGGGTTCATCAAAGTTTGACGGTCAGGCAGTCCCCCGTGAATATGTTCTTGAGGATGAAGATATTGTGGAGCTCCAACTTTAATATATTATATAACAAAGCTCTTCACATTGCAGGAAATGTGGTAGCGATTACGAATAAATAGCCATTGAACCGGTTTACAGCAAGGCCATCTAATTCCAAGGGAGATGAAGTAAATGCTTTGGGCAGTACTTGGTATTATCGCACTGATTGTTGTATCGCTGATTGGTATTTATAACCGGCTGGTAACTCTTCGCCAGCGTATTAAAAATGCCTGGGCGCAGATCGAAGTTCAGTTAAAGAGACGTTATGATCTCATTCCAAACCTTGTCAACACAGTGAAGGGTTATGCCTCGCACGAAAGGGAAACTTTTGAAAAAGTAACCCAGGCCCGCAATGTGGCGATTCAGGCTAAAGATGTTAATGAACAGGCCGGTGCTGAGAACATGCTTTCCGGAGCTTTAAAGTCCCTTTTTGCTGTTGCAGAAAGCTATCCCGAGTTAAAAGCAGACGCCAATTTCCGTCAGCTGCAGGAAGAGCTGACAAACACAGAAGGTAAAATTGCTTTTTCAAGACAGTTTTATAATGATACCGTTATGACTTACAACACAACAATCCAGCGTTTTCCAACAGTACTGGTTGCCGGCATGTTTGGCTTCCATAAAGAGGAATACTTTAATCTTGAT
>JAHYJM010000069.1 GCA_019428945.1 Bacillota bacterium
AAGATACCATTGAAGTGTTGAAAGAAGAAGGTTTAAGGGATTCGGTCAAGGTTATAGTCGGTGGCGCCCCGGTCACCCAGGACTTTGCCGATGAGATTGGCGCAGACGGCTGGGCGCCTGATGCTGCTTCGGCCAAGGATCTGGCTCAGAAACTGGCCGGTTAAGATGAGGTAAATCTTTTTCTATTGTTGTTATAGTTGCATCTTATTTAAGGCAGTAAGTGAGGTTAAAAAAGTGATATGGGGTGACAAAATGCAACCCAGTTACATCGAAAACCGATCGATTTCGTTGAATGTTTTATCTGTAAGCCAGCGCGAAGAGATACATTCTACAGTATTAGCGGTGCTTGAAGAAGTAGGTGTAGTAGTTAAATGTTCCCGGGCCCTTGAACTGCTAAAAAGTGGAGGGGCTTTCATTGAAGGAGAGAAGGTAAAGCTGCCCAGGGTTATGGTTGAGCGTGCTTTACGCAGCGCACCATCCGGTTTTGCGCTTTATGATCAAAAAGGCAGCTCCAAGTTGCTTTTTGAAGGAAAACATTTTAACTTTGGCCCTGGCCCTTCAACTACCTACACGATTGATCCTTATACGTTAAAAAGAAGGCGTCCCTGTAAACAGGATACAGTAAATGCGGTACGGGTGATGGATGCCCTTGAAAATATAGATTTTGTAATGGACTTCGGGACAGTCGAGGATGTACCAACCCGTTATGCCGATCTTTATCAGCTTCAGGCTATCCTTGAAAACACCACTAAGCCGGTTGTCCACTGGGGTTTTGATGCACAAAACTGCCATACAATTGTTGATATGTGTACTGCAGTAACCGGCAGTCTGGAAGAACTGCAGAAGAAGCCATTTCTTGCTCTTTTTTCCTGTTCCAACACGCCGCTTCTTCATACAGTTGAAGCCCTGGAGAAACTAATTTTCACTGCTGAAATGAATTTGCCCTTTGTCTATGTATCGGCCCCAACCGCTGGTGCTACTACGCCGGTCAGCCTGGCCGGGACCATGGTGGTCACCCTGGCCGAGTGTTTGAGTGGGCTGGTAATTCATCAGCTGGTGCGCGAGGGAGCGCCGGTTGCTTTAGGCGTAGTTGCCGGGGCTACTGATATGAACACAATGGCCATGTCCTATGGCTGCCCGGAATTTGATCTGATGCATGCGGCCTTAACTGAGATGGTGCACCACTATGGTTTACCGCTCTGGGGGACCGCTGGTTGCACCGACTCAAAGGCCGTTGACGAACAGGCAGCTCTTGAAGCAACTGCCTCAATCATGATGTCGGCGATGAGCGGAACCAATATGATTCATGATGTCGGTTACACTGAAGGTGGAAACTGCAGTAACCTGGCCATGCTTGTGATGTGTGATGAAATAATCGGTTTTACCAAGCGCCTGATTCGGGGGGTCAGAGTTGATGAGCTAACTCTTGCCCTGCATACGATCAGAGAAGTTGGACCCATGGGTGAATTTGTAACGGCAAAACATACTTACGATAACTTTAAGTCGGAACTCTGGTTTCCTAAATTGTGCGACCGTCATTCCTATCAGCGTTGGGTTGCTGATGGTTCTCTTACAATGGGCGAAAAAGCAATGGCCCGTGCCCGTAACTTAATTGAAAATCACAATCCGGAAACACTTGAAAGTACTATAAGCAATAAAATTGAGCAGATAGTTGTTGAGGCTTCCTCAAAATAGAAATGCGGCAGATACGATTTTTATCTGTCGTTATTATTTTTACTGGAGGTGATACTGGCATTCTTGCAATATACCTGTATTAGAACGCTATTATTTTAAGGAGGTAAAAAATGAACAAGCTATTTGGTGATTATGATAAGACCATCTTTTGGCTGGCAGCGCTCTTTTGCCTGCTTTTTGTAGGGATAACAGTCGCAAACCCTGCCGCCATGCAGACTAATTTTCAGGCCCTTTTCAATTTCTTTATAACCAACCTTGGATGGCTGTACTTATTACTGACCATGATCTTCCTTGTTTTCTGCCTGGTTTTGGCCTTTAGCAAGTACGGTCATATAAGGTTGGGTAAAGATGACGAAGAACCGGAATTTAGCACGGCAGCCTGGTTTGCCATGCTTTTTGCAGCAGGGATGGGTATCGGCCTTGTATTTTGGGGCGTTGCCGAGCCGATCTATCACTTTGCCGGCCCGCCTTTTGCCGATCCCGGAACCAAAGCGGCAGCCCTGGAAGCAATGCGCTATTCCTTTTTCCACTGGGGCCTTCACCCCTGGGCCTGCTACGGAGTTGTGGCCATGTGCCTTGCTTATTTTCAGTTCAGGCGGGGTATGCCCGGCCTGATCAGCTCGACTTTCAAGCCTCTGCTTGGTGAAAAAGGGATTACCGGTGGTTGGGGTAAAACGATTGATATTTTTACAGTAGTTGTGACCCTCTTTGGTGTAGCCACTTCACTGGGTCTGGGTGCAATGCAGATCACGACAGGCCTCGATCTTGTAGTGGGTATCCCTGCCTCCACCGCTGTGTCGATTGGAGTTATTGTTGTAATAACAGTGCTCTTTACAATCTCAGCTGTTACCGGGATCAGCAGGGGCATTAAGTGGTTAAGCACAATCAACATGTATCTTTTCTTCCTGCTTATGATTGCGGTACTATTCCTCGGTCCCACCCGTTACCTGATTAACACTTTTGTCGAAAGCCTTGGCGCCTATCTCCAGAATATTATTATTATGAGCTTCTACACTGATGCCCAGGGCGCCGTCCTTGAGCATGCCGGTTGGGACTGGGTCGGCGGCTGGACCGTCTTTTACTGGGCCTGGTGGATTACCTGGGCTCCCTTTGTTGGCTCTTTTATTGCCCGGATATCCAGGGGTAGAACTATCAAAGAATTCGTTTTTGGGATTCTTCTTGCCCCGACCCTGCTCTGCATGATCTGGTTTGGTATTATGGGAGGAACGGCAATTAATATTGAGCTCTTTGGCGCCGGTGGTATTGTCGACGCCACCTATGCTGATGTTACCACAGCGATCTTCGCTATGTTCAGCAACCTGCCGGCAGGTGGCTTGCTTTCTGTTGTGGCCATGATCCTGACCAGTATTTTCTTTATTACGTCAGCCGACTCCTCCACTTATGTGGTAAGTATGATGACTTCTGGCGGGAACCTGCACCCGAAAAACACCCTGCGTGTATTCTGGGGAATTGTTGCCGGTTCCATCGCCGCCATGCTCCTCTTAACCGGTGGTTTAAGCGCCGTGCAAACGGTAGCCTTTGTTTTCGGCTTCCCCTTTATGATTATCATGGTCTTTATGATGGTATCTCTCCTTAAAGCTTTCCGGGAGGATGAAAATATCGAAGTGGTTGTCCAAGTCGAAAAAGAAGTTGGTTAAATAGCTGGAGGCCAACCTGAGCTTTTGCATCTTCCTTGCTAAAAGCTTCGAAAACTGATAAAGCCGGGGCCGAAAATATCAGCCCCGGCTTATTTTTCACCGGCAATCCAAACCACCTTCCCAGAAACGATTGGCACGGTGTGACAAAGGGACGGTGCCTATGTCACACTTTCGCTATAGATTGCTATAATAAATTTTATCGTATTATGATCGGTTATTTATGATAGCCAAGTAAAGCAAGAAGCATATAGTAATATGTGTCAAAGGCACCGTCCCTTTGTCACACTTTCACAACATGAATGATTAGGGAACCAGAATATCGATCATGCCGGGCAGAATAGAATATTCCAGGTTATTCATTTGTTCCGGGAATAGTTCGCCATCGGTGTGAGCCGGTGACGGAGACTGCAAGCTGACACTGATTCTTGTCGCATGGATTTCCTGTACACCCTCGGCCTTAACAAATGTTCCTGCAGGAGTCATTGCTTTTGGTAACAGGGCCAGCAGGCTCAAGGATGATTTTTTATAGGCTAAAACAGCGGTTAATTTGCCGTCAGCAGGATCGGCATGTGGAGCCATATAAAAAAGGCCGCCGGTCCTCGGTGCGTTGCCGACTGAAATCAGGGTAAGAGGGCCTTCGTAACTGCCATCATCCCATTCTACACTTGCCTGCCAGCTGGGATTTTGCATAATTCCTTTCAGTGCTGCAGCCAGGTAGCGGGGTATTCCCTTTAAAAACGTCATTTTTTTCTCTAAAACAGTTATATACGGTTCCAGGCCCATTGCAGAATTATTGAGGAAATAACGATCTCCGGCTTTGCAGACATCTATGGTGCGGGTTTTATTTGCACCGATAACTTTTGCTGCTTCATTTAAATCAAGGGGTATCCCCAGGTTGCAGGCGAAGTCATTGGCAGTTCCCAGGGGGATGACCCCAAGCACGCCCAGGTGACCGTTTTTTTTAGCCCTGGCAATACCGATTGCAGCTTCCCCGATAGTTCCATCTCCACCGGCAACAATGATTGGTTCGAAACCATCCAATACTGCTTTTTCAACCAGTTGAACCGGTTGACCGCGCTGTTCGGATACCACCACCGAAAAATCGACACCTGCTTCTCTCAAGGCTGATTCCGCCTGAGGCCAGCGTTTTTTTGCGTTCCAGCGGTTAGAATATGGATTTACAATTACCTTGGCCGGCATTTTAATCCCCCTGTCCTGTTTAGAAGAATAGGCCTGATTTCGACATCTACTATGTATTTACCTGCAAATATTAAAATGACCAAGGAATGAAGACTTTGGTACACTTTACCCCCCTTAATTTCCTTATGCCATTTTGGGGGTTGTTATAAGTTTGTGGCGCTTGTGCTCTGTGAAAAAAGTGTGTCATAGGCCCCGTCCCTCTGTCACGGTTTAATTGTTTTAAGCCCAGCCGCGCAAAACCATGGCGTCGGCGATGCGTTGAACAGCAACCATGTAAGCTGCCTGCCGCATGTTGATTTTATGTTTTTCCGAGGAGTTTAAAACAGAATGATAGGCAGTGGCCATTTTCTTTTTCAACCTTTCAAAGACCTCGGCTTCATCCCAGTAAAGCATACTAAAATTCTGGACCATCTCGAAATAGGATACTGTAACCCCTCCGGCATTGCAGAGAAAATCGGGCAGAATTTGTATGCCTTTATCAAAAAGAATGTCATCGGCATCAGGTGTTGTCGGTCCGTTAGCCAGCTCGGCAATAATTGAGGCTTGTATTGAGCCGGCGTTACGTTTTGTGATCACATTTTCAAGGGCGCTGGGGCAGAGGATATCAACATCAAGGCTGAAGAGCTCTCCGTTTTTCAGCTCTTCGCTGTCGGGGAACCCACCAACTGTGCCGTTTTGCATTTTATAATTATATAGGGCAATTGGATCAAGCCCATCCTTGTTGTAAACCCCTCCGCGCTGATCTGTAACGGCTGCAATCTTGCAGCCGAAGATATCATTGGCCAAAAAAGCAAGGTTAAACCCGGCATTGCCATAACCCTGAATAGCAAGCGATGCTTCGCTCAGGTTCATCCCGGCTGTACGTGCAGCTTCGACTATGACATAAAGGGCGCCTCTTGCCGTTGCCGTATTTCTGCCAATTGAGCCTCCAATGTAAAGAGGTTTTCCTGTAATTACACCAAATTGGTTTTTGCCGGCAATTTTTGAAAACTGGTCCATCATCCAGGCCATTACCTGGGGGTTGGTATAGACATCAGGGGCCGGTATATCCTTATCCGGCCCGATAAAACTCCATATTCTTTCCACGTAACCCCTGCTCAGCCTCTCCAGTTCACCGGCAGACATCACTTTGGGGTTACAGATTACCCCGCCTTTTGCCCCTCCGAGCGGCAGCTCAAGCAGTGAGCATTTCCAGGTCATCCAGGCTGCAAGTGCCCGAATGGTATCAATGGTTTCATCAGGATGAAAACGGATCCCGCCTTTTGTCGGGCCGAGAACATCATTATACTGAACCCGGAAACCCTCAAAAACCCTTAAGGTGCCGTCATCCATACGCACAGGTATGGCTACTTTAATTTCACGCATGGGGTTGCGAATTAACTCAAAAATATCATCAGGCAGTTCCAGTAATGCAGCACATATATCGCACTGCTTCCGGACAATTTCAAAAGAATTTTCGCTATCAGTATCTACCATGCTACCGTGCTCCGAAGCTGACATTTGCTTTCACACCCTTTGGTTTTATTAAGAACAATTATTAATTAACTCTAAAGAAAAATTTCTTATTAATATAACTTATTAATACTTTGCTTGTCAAAATTATTTGTGTAAACGTTTTCAAATATACATATAATTTTGAAGGGGTACAGTCAATTGTGTAGAACTATAAAAATAGTCAAGCACTTTAACATGTTGTATCAGCAACTTGACTCAGGATCACAGAGAACAGGATTGATGCCAAAATGCCTACGATAAAAGACATTGCGAAAAGGGCGGGCGTATCGGGCGCAACTGTGTCACGTGTAATTAATAATTTACCCAACGTTAAGCCTGAAACAAGGGAAAAAGTACAAAAATCAATAGATGAAATGCAATACTACCCCAACAGCCTGGCCAGGGGGATGAGAAGCAAAAAGACAAACAGCATTGGTCTTGTCCTGGCCGACATAACAAACCCCTTCTATGCTGAAACAGCCAAAACCATCATCGAATTAGCCGGCAGGCACGACTACTCAATTATATTATGCAATACAAATAATGATTTAAATGAACAGCACAAATATATTGATGTATTGCTGCAGAGAAAAGTGGACGGCTTTATTTTTGCCTCGGTTCATTGTAAAGACCCCTCACTGGATCCCGTTATTGCCAGTAAGGTTCCATGTATTTTATATAACCGCAGAATGCTGCAAAATGATCACATAAACTACGTAGTACTGGATAATGAACTGGGCGCTTACATGGCGGTTGAACATCTCTACAATCTCGGCCATCGCAGAATTGCCCTGGTTCGGGGGCCGAACACATTTTCAACCGGCCGGGAAAGGTTTAACGGTTACCTGAAGGCTTTGAAATCTTTCGGTTTGAAGTATGATGAAAAAATTGTTTTGCAGGGCAAGTACAGTGAAAAACAGTCATACGATGCAGCGATTAAGCTGATTTCTTCCAAAGACCGGCCAACAGCCATATTTGCTTCGAACGATTTGATGGCTTTAAGTGTTCTGGAAGCGGTAATCTCTTCCGGTCTGAGAGTTCCTGAAGATATTGCCGTTGTTGGCTTTGATGATATCGAGATAGCATCTCACAGCGCTATTCAACTGACTACAATATCACAAAACCGGAACATGATGGCCGAGATAGCGCTCGATAGTTTACGCAAGATGATTAACAAAGAAAGCCTGCAGCTTCCCGTGCAGGTTGTTTTAAAACCGATGCTAACAGTCAGAAAAACCTGCGGTTCAAAAAATCCCACCAGTAGAAATTAAGAATAAGTATTTGAATTTACAGCGCTCTGCAGAAAGGGCCCTTCGCCGGGAAAGAAACCATCAGCAGGGATTTGTTTGAAGAGGCTGTTGAACAGTATTATTCTATGGCCGGGTGGACCGAAGGTGGCGGCATTACTGGCGGTAAGCTTGCCGAGCTTGATCTAAAAGGCATTAGTGATGTTTAGTACTGGTATTTGTTAAATTTAAATTCTGCAAAATACTAAATATTTTGTAATTTGCAGAAGGGATTTTCGTCTTGATGTCGAATTTGTGCGTTAATGTAAACGATTACATGACTGCTTTCTTGCACCATGAGTGTATCCGAAAAGTTTTTAGCAGTTAACATAAATTGCTTTTAAGCTGACATCATGAATAATGTAATCGTTTACATGATATTTGCTAATCTTTATTACTTACTACTTTGAAAGGAGCCAGGATTATGGTGAATCCCTTTAGCTTACCCGGTGTAAACTATTATGGCAAAGGGGCGCTGAAAAATCTAGCCCCTGAACTCCTTAACTTAAAAGCAAAAAAAGTCTTTCTTGTATCAGATCACGGGGTGGCGGATGCCGGTCTGGTTGAAAAAGTAAAAGTTAAAATTGAGGATGCCGGGGCAGAGGTGTTTACTTACCTCGAAGTTGCGCCCGAACCGAGTGTTGAGGATCTTAACCGCTGCCTTGAAGTATATAAGGAAAATAATTGCGATTTGATCATAGGTCTTGGCGGTGGCAGCCCCCTGGATGTAGCCAAGGGTGTTTCTATATTGGCAACCTGTGGCGGAAGCATCCTCGATTATGTGGGATTGAACCTGGTGCCCCAAAAGGGTATCCCCAAATTCCTCATACCGACCACAGCCGGCACCGGGGCCGAAGTAACCAAAAACGCAATATTTACCGATAAAAAAGAGCAGCTTAAAAAAGGTGTGGTAAGTATCTACCTGCTGCCGGAAATCGCCATAGTTGACTCTGACCTGACAATGTCAATGCCGCCGCATGTAACAGCAGCAACCGGAATGGACGCCTTAACCCATGCCATTGAATCATATACCTCACCCAAAGCCACAGTGCAAACCGACCTCTATGCCCTTAAAGCGATTGAGCTGATTGGCGCAAGCCTCCGGCGTGCTGTTTCATTTGGCAGCGATGAAAAAGCAAGAGAAAAAATGGCGCTCGGTTCGGTCTTCGCCGGCATATCCCTGGCCAATGCCGGGGTGGGCGCAGTTCATGCCTGCGCTTATCCCCTGGGCGGCCAGTTTGGAACAGGCCATGGTGTTACAAATGCACTGCTGCTTCCTTATATCATGGAGCAAAATATTATCGGCGATCTGCAAAAGTTTGCCAATATTGCCCGCGCCCTTGGCGAAGTGACCGAGATGCTTCCCCTGCGTGAGCAGGCCCAGCTTGCCTGCGAGGCAGTTTTTGCGCTCTCCCGTGATATAGGCATTCCGCAGAAATTAACTGAATTCGGTGTTAAGAAAGAAGACATCCCGGGTCTGGCTGAAGCTGCCATGCAGGTTACCCGCCTAATGGATAACAACCCTAAAAAACTTACCCTGGAAGAAGTTACAACATGCCTTTACAGGGCGCTTGATTAAGCTTAAGCGAGGTGCTGTTAATATGGGTAGAGTTACCGTTGACCTGAATGGAAAAAGTGCTATCGTAACCGGCGCCGGTAAAGGTATCGGGCGCGCTATTGCCCTTACCCTGGCCGAATCCGGGGCGAAGGTATTTGGAGTTAGCAGAACAGTAAAAGATCTCGAATCTCTGCAGGAAGAGATTATCAAAGGAGGTGGTAAATGTTCAATTGCCGGCTGCGATGTGCAGAATGTAAAGCAAATAGGGGAAATGGTGGAAAAGGTATATGCTGAATCGGGCAAAATTGATATTCTTGTCAATTCTGCCGGTTTAAATATACAGGCTCATACCCTGGATGTAACTGAAGAGCAGTGGGATACAATTATGAACACTAATCTTAAGGGAGCATTTTTCACATCACAGGCAGTGGCAAAAAAAATGAAGGAGCATCAGGAAGGCAGAATCGTAAGCATTACCTCCCAGATGGCATTTGTAGGCTTTTATAAAAGGGTAGCCTACTGTGCCAGCAAAGGGGGCTTAACCCAGGCCACAAAAGCGATGGCGGTGGAACTGGCGGAGTATAATATTAAAGTCAACTGCATTGCGCCCACATTCCTGAAGACTCCTTTAACAGAGCCTATGTTTGAGGACAAAGATTTCTATAACAAAGTGGTAAGCAGAATACCGCTGGGGAAAGTCGGCACCCCGGAAGATGTGGTTGGTGCAGTGTTATACCTCGTTTCAGATTCAGCCGACTTGGTTACCGGAACCAGCATCCTGGTTGACGGTGGATGGGTAGCCTGGTAAGACTCAAACCTTAGGTTTTGAAGATCAGAAAACAAGGAGGTTGTAAAATGAGCAAAGAGAAAGAATGCAGTGAGAGTATCCTGAATACATTTGGAAATAAGCTTTCAAATGTTACGGAAAAAATAATGCCCAGTCCCTTGATTTTCGCCCTTCTTCTTACATTTGTAGCTTTTATTATGGGTATAACAATGGCCGGAAACACGCCTTTGCAGATGATCGATCACTGGTATGCCGGTTTCTGGAACCTGCTTGCCTTTGGAATGCAGATGGCCTTGATCCTCGTTACCGGACATGCCCTCACCCGCGCGCCTCAGGTAAATAATATCATTAAAAAACTGGCCGGCCTGCCGAACAACAATCCACAGGCTGCTGCTTTAACGGCTCTGGTAGCCTGCCTGGTTGGTTACTTCCACTGGGGCTTTGGCTTGATTGTAGGCGCGCTTTTCGCAGTAGAGGTTGCAAAGCAGACTTACAAAAAGGGTATCAAGATTCATTACCCTCTCATAGCTGCAGCCGGTTATACCAGCCAGCTGGTCTGGCACGTTGGCCCATCCACCTCGGCCGG
>JAHYJM010000070.1 GCA_019428945.1 Bacillota bacterium
AAATACATTATTTTAGCCACATTGGTGGCCCCGGCTCTCGTAGCTCTTGGCGCCCCGTTGTTAGCTTCTCACCTGTTTATACTATATTTTGGCACTGATGCCGATATTACTCCACCTGTAGGACTTGCTGCTTATGCCGCTGCCGGCATTGCCGGCGCTCACCCCCTTCAGACAGGAATAGAAGCCTTTAAAATGGGGGTTACCGCATATATTGTTCCTTTCTGCTTTATTTTCGGGCCTGCTCTCCTGCTGCAGGGGTCGGTTTATGAAATAATACTTGCGTTTGCAACAGCAGTGCTGGCATGTGCCGGATTAGGGGCAGCAATGCAGGGTTATTTTGTCCGTAAAATGCCCTACTGGCACAGGGGTCTTTTGTTTATAGGCTCTGTCATGCTGATGGAGGCATCCTGGCAATGGGATCTGGCGGGTTTGGCCATAGTAGGCGGCATCTTTGCGCTGGAATACTTTTCAGAAAGGGTTATTGGTGGCGGTGCAGCAGCGTAAAAATTATAACAGGAGGTTAAAATGTACAAAATACTTCTTGCCACAGATGGTTCTGATTATTCACTGGAAAGCATGCGTAAAATAGTCCCAATGGCCAAAGCTATGCAGGCAGAAGTTACAGTAATTACAATAGCCGAAGAGATACCTTTATTGAAAGGAACTGAAGGTATGTCTAAAGAAGAACTCGATGCACTCTACAACTCAATTAACAGAGAGACTGAGCTGGGCCTGGAAAGAGCAAAGGATATGCTCAGCAAAGCAGGCTTGAAGGTTGAAACAAAACTGAAAGCGGGTAAGCCGGCTGAAACAATCTGCGATGAAGCGGAGAAAGGGTCATTTAATCTTGTTGTGCTGGGCGACAGCGGTCTGGGTGGTTTAAAAGAGCTGTTTCTCGGCTCAGTCAGCAATAAAGTAGTTCACCAGTCAAAGACCGATGTGATGATTATTAAAAGGGCTTCTGGTTAACACTGATCCGAAATGCTTGAACAGGAAAAGGGTCGTGATCAGACCCTTTTCCTGCTTGGTTCGTATATTTACAGTAACTGCAATGAAGATTACTTCTTTATATATTTAAGAATTTTTTTCCAGTCGACATACTTATCGATTGTATCTTCAACAAGCTTAATAGCATCCATGTTTTGAGGGTGAATGCTTCTGTAGACGCTGTGAAGGTTTTCAAGCGTTGAATAGGTATCTTCATGAACCAGAATGACAGGAACTCCTTTTTCTTCAGCACGGGAAAGGACGCGGACATCGGGATAAAGCCCACCGGTAAAGATTATAACCGAAGTGCTTGTCTCAAGGGCTGTCAGCGCCATATCACTGCGGTCTCCACCGGTAACCAGAGCTTTATTGGGTGCGCGGCGCAGGTAACTCAGAGCGCTCTCAATAGTCATTGTTCCAACCACTACTTCTTCCACGATGCGATTTAGATGATCCGGGGCGGCAAGCAGTTCACCATGAAGGACATCATGAAATTCAGCAACTGTTGGTGATGATATTTCAATCTGCCGGGGAACAATACCAAGGACCGGATAACCCTTTTCTTCTACCAGCGGTTTATAGATGCTGCTACTTTTATTCCACTGAGTTTGTGAGACGTTATTAAATATGGCTCCGATAACATCAACTTTGTGGATCTTCCATAGATCGATATAGAAAAGATTCTGATCTAACTGGAAATCGTCATCCGCTTTTATTACCGGCATGGCAACCGCATTTAAAACGGAGGCAAGGCTGAAATCATCCAAGCCCTGATTCTGCCCGATGTAAGGTTCAATGCTGCCGTCAATCAAAACAACATCATAACTATCGGAACATTTTTTAAAAGCACTCTTGATACGCGGCAGCAAATCTTTATCCCTTTCCAGAAAACGCTCAGTCAGGTAATGGGCGTTAACTGTAACCGGCGAAATTGTTTCGCCTGAAAAAGGCAGTTCCAGAACTTCGCGCATTAACATAACATCGTCGTCATCTTTTTTCACAGTTCCTTTGCGGAACCCCAGTGGTTTAAAATATGAAACTTTTAACCCCTCCTGGCGAAGTTTAATGCCCAAACCAAGCGCTGTTGCTGTTTTACCTCCACCGGCTTTACCTGAAAAATAGATTGCCTTCATTATATTCACCTCTCAAAATCTTATGCTGAAGATTAATCGTCTTGCTTTTCGATTGTTATCTTGACATCAAGAGCTGTTGCTCCCTGATGGTGAATCCTGACCGGGTTGATGTCCATTTCGGTTATTTCATTAAAATCGGATACAAGTCGCGCTGTCCTTAAAATGGCGTCAGTCAGCGCGCTGATATCAGCAGGTTTTTTCCCACGGTAGCCTTTAAGCAGAGTGTAGGCTTTTGTTTCTGTAATCATCCTGTTTGCTTCATCGAGGTTATCAAGCGCTGAAGCAAGCCTGAAAGTGACATCTTCCATCAAATTCACATATATACCACCGAGACCGAAAACGATCAGTGGACCAAACTGAATGTCACGGGACATTCCAATGATAATTTCCACCCCATCATCGACCATATTTTGCACTTCAATCCCATGTATAGGGGCATCCGGCAGATAATAAGTAACTTTTTCCATTATACGCCTATAAGCATTTTTTACTTCACCTTCATTGTAAATACCGATTTCCACACCGCCAACATCAGTTTTATGGGCGATCCTGGGTGATGATATTTTCATGGCTACGGGAAAGCCGATCTCTGCACTTATTCTTGCTGCTTCGTCTTCACTTTTAGCCAAAATGCTTTTACTTGACGGTATGCCATAGGCGGCCATGACATCCGAGGCTTCATGTCCGAGCAAAACAACTCTTTTGTCGGCCAAAACATTGTCAATTATTTTTCTAACGGCTTCCTTGTTTATACCAGGTAATTCTACTTTATTAACCGGAGGTTTATCTGCGATATATTCAGCATAGCGAATCATACCCTGAAGCGAACGGACTGAAGGTTCGGGAAATGTAAAATCGGGAATACCATTTTCGATCAGATACTTTTTACCTTCAGCCAGGGTTTTTCCGCCCATGTAAACAGCCATAACCGGTTTTTCAGCATACTCTTTGCTAAGTCCTACGATGGTCTCAGCTGTTTTTTCCGGTTCTGTCAGAGCAGCAGGACATAACAACACCAGGGCGCTGTCAACATTCTTGTCAGCGAGAACGGTATTCAGAGCAAAATGATAACGATCATTCATAGCATCGCCGATTATATCGACTGGATTATAGAGATTGGCTTCAGCCGGCAGGTTCTCGCGCAGTTTATCTATAGTATCCTTGGTGAAGCGTGACATTTTCAGGCCATATTTTTCAACTGCGTCTGTGGTTACAATTGCCGGTCCACCGGCATTGGTTACAATCGCCACCCGCGAATTTTTAGGCAGGGGTTGAGTTGAGAATGCCCGGGCCAGATCAAAAAGTTCATTCATGCTTTCGACGCGCAGGACACCACTCTGCTTAAAAGCGGCTTCATATGCACGATCACTTCCGGCCAGGGCGCCGGTATGTGAACTTGCAGCCTGGGCTCCTGCAGTGCTCGTTCCTGATTTGAGGATAATTATTGGTTTATGTTTGCTGGCTTCTTTACATGCTTCGATAAATCGACTGCCGTCGGTAATATCTTCAACATAGCAGAGGATCACTTTTGTCTGGGGGTCGTTGGCGCAGCTTTCTATAAAGTCAATTTCATTGAGATCTGCCTTGTTCCCAAGGCTGATGAAACGGGAAAATCCCATGCCCATTTCAAAGCTCCAGTCAAGGATTGAAACAAGCATGGCGCCGCTTTGCGAAATAAATGATATATTCCCTTCGTCGGGGAAACCTTTAGCAAAGGAAGCATTAAGTGGTGTATGAGTATCCATCAGACCAACGCAGTTTGGCCCAAGCATGCGCATGTTGTATTTACGGCATATTTCGATAAGCCGTCTTTCCTGTTTGAGTCCTTCACTGCCAACTTCTTTAAATCCGGCAGTTATAATGATTAGGCCTTTAACACCGGCCTCGCCACACTCTTCAGCTACTTTAACAACGTGCGCCGCAGGAACCGATATAACTGCCATGTCAATTGGTTTACCTATATCTTTTACCGAGCAGTAGCTTTTCAGACCGGCTATTTCATCCTCTTTAGGGTTTACAGGGTATACTTTTCCTTTGAAGCCGCTGTTTAGGATATTTCCCAGTATTGCATGACCGATCTTTTGAGGTGATCGGGAGGCTCCGATAACTGCTACATGCCTGGGGTTGAAAAGAAATTTTAAGTCGCTCATTTTAACAATCCTTTACCTAGTTTAGACGCTTGTCTTAATTCTTAAATGCTTCACTCTAACTCTGTCATTATGTATTCTATTCTATATAAATATTGATTTATAAGCAATGAGAAGTTGTTTTTTTTACACATTCGATTGACTTTTAAATTAATTTTGTTACAATGTATCTTGACGCTTTTCATCTGAAAAAAACTGATATAAGGAGGTATTAGAGATGAGCGCTTTAGGCCGTCATATTTTGGCTGAATTTTACGGCTGTCCACCAGAGATATTAAGTGATCTTGAGCAGATCAAACAGCGCATGGTGGAAGCAGCCCTCGAAGCTGGGGCAGAAGTAAGAGAAACTGTTTTTCATCAGTTCTCACCCCAGGGCGTCAGCGGCGTAGTGGTTATATCCGAATCACATCTGGCAATTCACACCTGGCCGGAGTTCGGTTATGCCGCTGTTGATGTATTCACCTGTGGCGAAACTGTAAACCCATGGGTGTCCTGTAACTATTTGAAACAGATGTTCTCAGCCCAGAATATGTCGGCAAGAGAAATTAAGCGCGGCATCTTTGATGTCCAGCTCGAACATAAACCTGCCGCAAATTATTGATTATAGAGAGGGGAGCTTTCAAAATGCCTTACGAAGAACACAAATGGTTTATCGAACACACCTCTCCCGGGACGGCACATATGTTCGGAGTTACCAACTTCCTGAGAAGCTTTCGGACAGATTATCAGCAAGTAGAAATTGCCGACACCGAGCTTTTCGGGAGAATATTGATCCTTGACGGAAAGATTCAGTCATCAGAATTTGATGAATATATGTATCACGAGGCGCTGGTTCATCCGGTTATGCTGATGTGTCCGGCGCCTCGGCGCATCCTGGTAATCGGCGGTGGCGAAGGTGCCACCCTGCGTGAAGTGTTCCGCCATAAAATGGTTGAAAGGCTGGTCATGGTTGATCTTGATCAGAAGGTTGTCGAACAGTGCCGTGAACTTTTAGGCAGCTGGCATCAGGGCAGTTTTGATGATAAACGCCTGGAACTGATCTATGCCGATGCCCGCGATTATCTTGAAAATAATGATGAACGATTTGATGTAATCATCAGTGATGTCCCTGAACCGGTTGAACAGGGTCCGGCAACAAAACTTTTTACGCGTCAGTATTTTGGTATGTTAAAAGACCGTCTTACAGAAACGGGATTAATTGCATTGCAGGCCGGAGATTTCGGCAAACCATTTATAGAGGCGCACAGCGCCATCTATAACACAATAAGGCAGGTAATGCCTTTTACACGCTCGTACCGTTCTTTTATCCCTTCGTTCAATACAGACTGGGGTTTTATCGTTGCCGCACCTTATAATATGGACCTGCCAACGACCTTTATGTTTGATTCACTAATTGCTGAAAGAGGCCTTTCTCTGGATTACTTTGATGGAATCACCGCCAAGGGAATGTTTTCGATCCCCAAAGACTTAAGATTAATTCTAGAAAACGAAAGCGCGATAATTGACGACGATAATCTGATTACCACTTATTAAACAGCAGGAGGTTGTCATGAAGGAACGAGAAAGAACTTTTCTGATGGTTAAACCTGACGGTGTTCAGCGTGGTCTTGTCGGTAACATTGTCAGCCGCCTTGAAATTAAAGGCTTTAAACTTGTGGCCATGAAAATGATCACAATCAGCCCTGAACTGGCAGCCAGACATTACGGCGAACATAAAGGTAAACCTTTTTATGATGGATTAATTGAATTTATCACTTCAGCGCCGGTGGTCGCCATGATCTGGGAAGGCGACAACGTGGTTGAAATGGTAAGAAGTATGATGGGAGCAACTGATCCCCGTAACTCTGCACCTGGCACCATGAGGGGCGATCTAGCAGTGTTCATGGGAAAAAATATTGTTCATGGGTCTGATTCGAAGGAAAGTGCGGAAAGAGAGATGGCTCTTTTCTTTCAAGAGGATGAAATCTGTGATTACACACTGCCCAGTGAAGGATGCCTTTACGATTAAATTTAAGTTTAATTAGGATTACTTAAAAAAAAACGGCTAACCAGCCGTTTTTTTCTTGCCTTTTTTCGAGGTCTGTATTATAATTATAACCAAGTTAGTTAGTTATTAAAGGCGGTGGTCAAAGTGATTGGTACTAAATGTCCCGGACAGGATATGCGTTACTGGACATCAGATGATGTTTATGATGAGAAATGCCCCCAGTGCGGCGAAATGATCGAGTTTTTTAAAACAGATATCCGGCTGCGGTGCCCTAATTGCAAGACAAGAGTTGCCAACCCAAGGTTTAATATGGGCTGCGCCGAATGGTGCGCCTATGCAGAGCAGTGCCTCGGACCGGGAGCAAGAGGGCTTAAAACACAATCACTGAAAACGATGCTTCTGGAGCAGGTTGAACGAAGAGCTAATGGTATGCCGCTGGAAAAAGAGAAAATAAAAAATTTAATCGTAGAGGCTGAAAGTATTTGCCAGAGTGAAAAGATTGATATGTTTCCTGTCTTCGCGTCAATTGTTGCCCTGAGTTTAAAAAATATAGGACTAATTGACGATCCAGATCAATTTATTGACGAGATCAGCAGTGATAATTCCTTTCCACAGGCTGCTGTTAAAGATACGCGAAAGCTTGTAGTTAATATAAATGAAAAACAGGGAGAAGGACCTCAGGAAAAAATAGTTGCCGATTTGCTGAAACGCATTGATACTGACATATAATTATTGGAGGGTTTATGATGAACAAAGTTGTCCGCAAGATAATTTCAATTGATGAAGATAAGTGTGATGGCTGTGGTCTCTGCATTCCATCCTGTGCGGAAGGAGCGCTGCAGATTGTTGACGGCAAAGCTCGCCTGGTAAAAGATATATATTGCGATGGGCTGGGCAACTGTCTTGGTGAATGCCCGCAGGACGCGATAGAAATGATCGAACGGGAAGCTGACCCATTTGATGAGGAAGCCGTTGAAGAGCATTTAAAGTCATTTGAAATCCAAGACGTTGCAGGTGAACAGGCAGAGGAAGAATGCGCAATATGCTGTGGAAGTTCAGTTGTAAGGGATTTGAAACATGAAAAGGTGGAAGTGAAAGAACCACTTAAAAGTGCGCAAAAAGGTTATGAACCCGAGGCTGAATTAAGCCACTGGCCGGTTCAGCTCAATCTTGTGTCGCCTGAGTCGCGATTTTTACAGGGCTCTGACCTTTTGATTGCCGCTGATTGTGCCCCATTTGCCTATGCAAATTTTCATCAGAAATTTCTTGCCGGCAGATCACTTGTGATAGGATGTCCAAAGCTGGATGATGTAGAGAACTATCATCACAAGCTTGTCCAGATATTTAAGCTGAACAAGCTAAACAGCGTAACTCTGGTCCATATGGAAGTCGGGTGTTGTTTTGGCCTCTCAAGACTGGTTAAATCAGCCCTGAAAGAATCAGGAGCAGATACGCCTCTGGAAGAGATAATTATCAATGTTGATGGAACTATTAAAGAATAGATGACTTGATTTGTATGAATAAAATTTGCATAATAAAAATTGGTACCCCTGAGCCGGCTTAAATGGCTGCGGGGTATCAATTTTATGTTTTACCCGTAAAATATAATTTTGTTAAGTTAAGGCTGGTTACTTAGCAATCTGAAATAGCGGCTTGGGCAAGCTCTTGTATAGTTGCTTCCTCAAGTACATCAAGCATACTCTGCTGGGCTTTAGACCATATACCCCTGAGTGAGCAATGGGTCCGATCGCCGCATGGTTTATCACTGAAGAGGCAGCGGGTTATCCCGATTGGTCCGTCAACTTTTTCAATAACATCTTTCAGTGTAATCGCAGCAGGATCGGCAACTAATCTAATTCCTCCCGATGGTCCACGGGTACCGCTTGTCCAACCGGCTTCTTTTAGCAACGAGAGAAGCTGTACTACAAGGTTTACTGAAATCAATCTCTTTTCGGCAATCTCTTTGCTGGTTACTATGGCTCCTTTTGGGTGAGAAGCAAGTTCAGCAAGAATTATCACCGCATATTCAGCTTTCTTAGTAATCATCTGCAAAACCCCTTGCTATTTATAACTAATTTGGTTATATTATAGTTGAGCATATAGTTTTAGTCAATATAAACAATAAAGATTGCAATAATCACCCACTTTAAATGCGTTCTTAATTGTTGTATAATTGAAAAAGAGAGCTTACAAGGTGGTTACTTGAAATGAAAAAACGAAATCAGCTTATCAGGACAGCGTTTATTATAATTGTTATTACATCATTAGTGATTGTTTCAATCGCCAATTCTGCCGCTGCCTCAGACAGGCCTGTATACCTGGTGGAGCTAACAGGGGCAATAACTGCCGGGCAAAACAGCTTTCTGCACCGGCAGGTTGAGAACGCCATGGAAGTAGATGCACAGCTTATTGTGATCCAGATGGACACACCCGGTGGGCTGGTAGATGCCACTCTCCAGATAAACCAGTTATTTCTTAATGCACCCGTACCGATCGCAGTACTGGTAGCGCCTTCAGGAGCAATTGCCGGGTCGGCTGGAGCTTTTATCCTTATATCATCTGATATTGCCGCGATGGCTCCCGGAACAACTGTAGGAGCGGCACAGCCGATTGCTTTTTCACCCGAAGGGGCAGAGCCGGCCAATGAAAAGACGGTAATATTTTATGCCAGCCACCTGCGAAGTATGGCCCTTGAAAAAGGACGCCCAGCAGATATTGCAGAAAGATTTGTCACAGAAAACCTCACTCTTGATGCGAGGGAGGCTCTTGAACTTGGTGTAATAGAATATCTGGCCGGTTCTGTAGACGAACTGCTAAACGCTCTGGATGGAGTCAATATTGAAAAACAGGGTGTAGTTTATAATTTGAATACTGATGGAGCTGCTATCATCCAGGAGGAGATGAATTTCCGGGAACGTCTGCAAAATTGGCTGAGCGATCCGCAGATATCTTTCATGATCCTGATGCTCGGCATCCTTGGAATTTATTTCGGTCTCAGCGCTCCCGGCACAATTGTACCGGAGACAGCGGGACTAATTTTATTAATTCTCGGCATATACGGTATTGGCCTGTTTGATACTAATACAACCGGTATTATATTGCTGATTCTTGGCGTCGGTCTCCTGGTGGCTGAAATCTTTACGTCCGGGTTTGGTATTCTGGGTATAGGAGGTGCATTATCGTTGGTAGCCGGTGCTGTTCTGTTACCGATGGAACCGCTAATGGCCAGGGAATGGTATGCTACTTTTCTGGTTACCGTGGTAGGCGCTACTATAGGGCTGCTTATAATATTAATATTTATTGCCCAGCGGGTTATTCAGAGCCGCAAACGCTGGCGTGACGGCTCCGAATTTTTCAATCCGCCCGATCGGGGAATTACAATGAGCGAGCTGAACCCGGATGGGATGATCAGGGCAAGAGGTGAGATATGGAGAGCAAAAAGTGAAGATGGCCGTGTTATTCCACCTGGTACCGAGGTGCGTGTGGTTAAAGCTGAAAGTCTCAAGTTATGGGTTATGCCAAAGGAAGACAAAGATCAGGACCCGAAAGGTGATTAAATCTTAAAATAGTGAATGTTATGGGGAGGTTATTGTGATGTTTGAACTGCTCAGCGATATAGGTCTGTTTGTGCCAATAATTATTGTTCTTTTTCTCTTTATTACATCTGCGATCAAGATTGTCAGGGAATATGAACGGCTTGTTGTATTTCGGCTTGGTCGGCTGATTGGAGAAAAAGGACCGGGTATCGTTTTCATTATCCCCCTGGTGGACCGGACGATACGCATTTCGCTGCGGATTATAACCCTCGATGTGCCAACACAGGAGGTTATCACCCGTGATAACGTAACCACCAGCGTAAATGCTGTAGTTTACTACAGAGTTGTTGACCCTAACCGGGCTGTTAACAATGTTGAAGAGTTTAAAATGGCTACGGCCCAGCTGGCCCAGACAACTCTTCGCAGTGTAGCCGGGCAGGCAGAACTTGACGAGTTGCTTTCAGAGA
>JAHYJM010000071.1 GCA_019428945.1 Bacillota bacterium
CCTCAAAACCGCCGGGAACAATTGAATGGGAGTAATTTGATTCTGCTAGATTAGCCATATGTTTTCCTATATCCATACATGTCTGTACAATAAACCTCCTCGTCCCGGGTGGGAGAGGAGGTTTGCCGGTGAATTTAAGTATCTTTGCTTACACCGCTTTACAAATTTCTGCAAAGTACTGGTGAACCCTTAAATCATCTGTAAGTTCCGGGTGGAAAGAAGTCGTTAGCAAATTACCTTTTTGGGCGGCAATAATGCCCTCCGGCATTTTTGCCAGAACTTCAACCCCGTCTCCCGTTTTTTCAATAATCGGAGCCCTGATAAAAACGCCGATAAGGGGATATGCAAATGAATCAAATTCTATTTCTGTTTCGAAACTTTCACGCTGACGGCCAAAAGCATTGCGTTTTACCTTAATATCCAATAATCCGAGTATGGGTTGATTATTGGTTCCATCTGAAATTTCCCTGGCCATTAATACCATACCGGCGCAGGTGCCGAATATAGCAAGGCTGCCTTCAAGGCTGCGTTTTTTTATTGATTCAGCCAGCCCGAAAATCTCAATCAGCTTGCCGATAGTAGTGCTCTCGCCACCAGGGATAACCAGACCGCTCACTTCGTCCAGGGTGGCAATATTTTTAACAGCAACTGCTTCTACTCCGCACTTATTCAGGTGGCCCAGGTGCTCTGAAACAGCTCCCTGAACTGAGAGTACGCCTATCTTCATACCTTATATTCCCCGTTCCTGCATCCTGTCTGCTTCAGTTAAGGATGACATTTCCAGCCCCGGCATTGCTTCCCCAAGACCTTTTGATACTTCGGCAAGAATTTTTGGATCATCGTAATGAAGAGTAGCCTGAACAATAGCATCGGCGACCAGTTCCGGTTTTTCAGATTTAAAAATGCCCGAACCAACAAAGATGCCGTCAGAGCCAAGCTGCATCATCAATGATGCATCGGCAGGAGAAGCAATTCCTCCGGCAGCAAAGTTTACCACGGGTAGGCGGCCGGCTTCTCTTACTGCTTTAAGCATCTCGATCGAAACGCCCATTTCCTTAGCCATAACGACGAGTTCGTCGTCGACCTTGCCAAGCACCTGGCGAATTTCATCCATTACTTTTCGCATGTGGCGGACAGCTTCAACTACATTACCTGTGCCCGGTTCGCCCTTGGTGCGAATCATAGCGGCACCTTCAGAAATACGTCTCAGTGCTTCACCTAGATTTCTTGCTCCGCAGACAAAGGGAACTTTGAAAAGGTGTTTGTTAATGTGATATTGTTCGTCAGCAGGTGTTAGCACTTCGCTTTCATCAATATAATCAACACCAAGTTCTTCTAAAATTTGTGCTTCGGCAAAATGGCCGATCCGGACTTTGGCCATAACCGGTATTGTAACAGCATCCATAATTTTTATTACCATTCCGGGGTCAGCCATTCTGGCCACTCCGCCAGCCGCCCTGATATCAGCCGGTACACGCTCAAGGGCCATTACAGCAACCGCCCCGGCTTTTTCTGCGATGCGGGCCTGTTCGACGGTGGTGACATCCATAATCACTCCGCCTTTTTGCATTTGGGCCATACCTTTTTTAACCCGAAACGTTCCCTGCTCTTTCATCTTTAAAACTCCTCTCGCAAATCGTAATCATCTTTTCCGGCTATAGGTCTTACCGGCAGTCCTTTTGAGGACAGGTATTTTTTGATTTCTGTTATACTGAAAGTGCCGTAATGCAGGATTGATGCTGCCAGCACTGCATGTGCACCTCCCCTGGTTAAAGCCTCATAAAGATGTTCAAGCTTTCCGGCGCCGCCGGAAGCAATGACGGGTATGTTGACAGATGTTGTTACAGCTGCTAATAGCTCAATATCATATCCATCCTGGGTGCCGTCAGCATCCATTGAAGTTAGTAATATCTCACCTGCGCCAAGCTGCTCAGCTTCCATTACCCACTCCAAAACATCCCGGCCTGTCGGCTGACGCCCGCCGTGACTGTAGACCTCCCAGCGCGGTTTATCCGCCGGTTGATCTTTTAAACGACATGCGTCTACAGCGGTAACAATACACTGACTGCCGAACCGGTCCGCACCGCTTCTAATCAGTGAGGGGTTTTTTAATGCTGCTGTATTCAGAGAGATTTTATCAGCGCCGCATTGTAAAAGTTCCTGCATAAAATCTGTGTTGTCGATGCCGCCGCCTACAGTAAGGGGGATGAAAACGACTTCAGCAGTTTTTCTGATAACATCAAGTATAGCTCTCCGACCTTCAACAGAAGCGGTTATATCGAGGAAAACAATCTCATCAGCGCCTTCTTTGTTGTAAAAGCTGGCTCTTTCAACGGGATCGCCGGCATCTTTTAAGTTTATGAAGCGGGTCCCCTTGACTACCCGGCCATCCCGCACATCCAGGCAGGGAATAATCCTTTTTGCCAGCATAAAATTCTCCCGTCAAATGTTTATATAACATCATTGATCGGCTATAATCTTACCAAAATTAGCGAGCAGGCGCAAGCCTGCAGGGCCGCTCTTTTCAGGATGAAATTGAACTCCGATCAGGCTGTCTTTCACTACGGCAGAAGTAAACGTGAGACCGTATTCAGTTTTTGCAAGAACATTATAATCACTTGCAGGACTTACATAATAGGAGTGAGTGAAATAAAAATATTCACTGCCGGTGAGGCCGGCAAATAGAGGGTGATTATATACCGGTTCAACCTGGTTCCAGCCAACGTGGGGAACTGGCAGGTTGTTTGGAAACCGGACAGCTTTACCTGCTATAAGTTCAAGGCCTTTTATTTTAATGTTTGAAACAAGGCTTTCCTCGCTGCCCGAAAATAATAGTTGCATGCCAAGGCAGATGCCCAGGAAAGGTTTATCGTCTTTTATCGCTTTGCAGAGTGGTTCTATCAGCTCTTTTTGTTTTATAACCTCTATAGCATGGTCGAAGGAGCCTACACCGGGGAAAATTATTGCGCCGGCATCATAAATTTCCCGGGAATCATCTGATATGAAGGGGTTTAGTCCTGCTGCCCGGGAAGCTTTATAAATACTGTTCAGGTTAGCGCAGCCGCTGTCAACTATAATTAGTTTCTTCATCTATATTTCTCCTGCCCGGCCATAATCTTCATAGGGTTATTATAACGCAAACCGTTTATGATCTGAAAGTTTCTTTCAAAGCATCATTCATGGTTCGTATTTTTATAGGATTACTGGCCTACCGCTTCCAGCGTTTTGTTCTCACTGATTGTGTGCAGCAGGCTGCCCAGAATTTTTATTCCTGTTTCGATCTCTTCGGAATTTGGCTGGCTGAATGAAAAGCGTGCCCCGTGAGAACCACATTTACTGTCGCTGAAAAACCCTTCGCCATGAACAAAGGCAACATTGTATTTTAAGGCTATATTTAAAATTTCTCTGCTCGGGGGATAATATTCGGGGAATTTAACCCAGATGAAAAAGCCTCCCTTGGGTTCACTGAATTCAATATCAGCAGGGAAGTAGTGTTTCATGGAATTGAGCATTCTATCTCTTTTTTCCCGGTATAAATCGATCAGTTTATTAATGTGCAAATCTACGTAACCTGATTCTGACAGCCTGTAAGCAAGTTGCTGACCGAGCGTGCTTGAGCAAAGGTTTGTGGTCTGTTTAGCCAGGGATACTTTCTCAATTAAGGATTTAGGGCCGGCCATCCAGCCGATTCGAATGCCCGGAATTAATATTTTTGAATACGAGCCTAAATATATTACTTGTTCGCGCTCGTCCATGGCCACATAACTGGTCGGGACTTCCCCTTCATAACATAAATTACCGTAAGGGTTGTCTTCAATAATTACCAGGTTGTAACGATAGGCGATAGCCATAACTGCCTGGCGTCGCTGCAGGCTGGTTGTATAACCTGTCGGGTTTTGAAAATTGGGTACTGTGTAGAATATTTTTGGATTTTTTCCTTCATCTTTCAAACGTTTAATCGTCTTTTCCATAACAGATGGAATAACACCTTCTTCATCCATCTTTATACCGACCGGAATACCGCCATAGGACTTTATAGCGCTCATGCCGCCAATATATGCCGGTTCTTCTACGAGAACAGCATCTCCGGGATTGACAAGAATTCGGCTGAGAAGGTCAAGACCCTGCTGGGAACCATCTGTAATAATCAGGTTATCGGCCAGTTTGAAAGCGCCTTCACCGGTCATTTTTTCCGCCAGGTAGGTACGCAGCTCTGCGCTGCCCTCGGTCGAAGTGTATTGGAGCGCCTGTTTACCGTCTTCCAGGACCAGTGCTGCAAGGGCGGCGGATATATCTTTGCAGGGGAAGAATTCATTCCCGGGAAAACCGCCGGCAAATGAAATTACTTCAGGCCGTTCGGTTAGTGCAAAGAACTGGCGGATCTGTGATCCCGTTATATGTTTCGTGCGTTCGGCGTAGTAGTTTTGCCATTTGATTGTCATGCTGTTTGCCTCCCTTGATTTGCCTTAATTACCCGATCAGGATTGGTAATCAAAAAGCCCGTCTCTTAAAAGAGACGGGCTGAAATCCCGCGGTACCACTCTAGTTGCCCCAAAATCGAGCCTCTCGTTTTCTGTAACGGCATTGCAGCCGGCTGTGCTTAATGCTCTATCGCTTCGGCACAACAGCTCCGGGGTGGCTTATTTCTCAAACTGCCGGGGGTTCTTTCAGCTGTAAAACCCCTCTCTGAAACGGTTCGTCGGAGTATTTATCCCCTTCAAAGCTTTTTTCATTTATTATTTAGCGATTATAGCAGAATAAATATATTAAAACAAGGGGGTAAAGTAAAAAAATTTTAATAAGAGAGGATTAAGATGCGATGATTTAGAATTAAAGTACAGCACTTTCTTGTAGAATGGGTAGAGAAAACTTTGTGGATGGAGGAATATAAGTTGAATAAACCGGATATGCGTTCTTACCTTGAGCAGATTAAACCTTATGTGCCCGGCAAGCCAGTCGAAGAGGTCGAAAGGGAGTTTGGTTTAACCAATGTCATTAAGCTGGCTTCAAATGAAAACTCCCTTGGCCCGTCACCAATTGCAGTTAAGGCAATGCAGGAAAAGATCGATAAAATGCATATCTACCCTGACGGTAACTCCTTTTACCTCAGGCAGGCTCTGGCGGAAAAATTGAAGCTTAACCCCGGACAATTTATCTTCGGAAACGGTTCTGATGAAATACTATCTTTTATTGCGCTTGCCTATTTCAGCCCCGGCGATGAAGCCGTTACTGTATCGCCAAGTTTTTCCGAATATGATTTTGCCGCGCGGCTTGTCGGCGCAGTGCCCCGCCCTGTGCCGCTTAGAGGAGAGAACTTTTTATATGATGTGGAGGCTATGCTAAGCCAGGTTAATGATAAAACAAAAGCTGTTTTTATCTGCAGTCCCAATAATCCGACAGGCTCTGTAATCGGCAGGGCTGAGCTCGATTACCTGGTAAAAAAGCTGCCTGAAAAAGTTTTGATAGTGCTGGATCAAGCCTATATAGAGTATGTTGAAGATCCGGATCACAATGACGGTTTCGGTTATCTCAACGAAGGTTTTCCGGTCGTAATACTGCGCACATTCTCAAAAATTTATGGTCTGGCCGGTTTGAGAATAGGTTATGGCATTGCGCCTGTTGAAATCGTTGCCGATATCAACCGCGTGCGTGAACCGTTTAATGTTAATGCCATGGCCCAGGCTGCTGCCCTGGCGGCTGTAGGTGATGATCAGCATGTCATACGAAGCCGGGAAATGGTAGCGTCAGCCCGTAAGCAAATCGATAAAGGATTGGCGGAGCTGGGCCTCAAGGCTGTTCCCGATCAGGCCAATTTCTTTTTTGTCAATACCGGAGTTGATTCAAAGCTACTTTTTCAGGAAATGTTAAAGCGGGGTGTAATAATCCGTACCGGTGATATTTTCGGTTTTCCTGAATATATAAGGGTTACCTATGGGACGGAGTCAGAAAACAAGCGCTTTCTCGAGGTATTAAAAGCATCACTCGTAGAACTCAGTTGAAGAACTCGATGAACTAATTTTTAAGATACTGTATGTTTAGCCGGTATTAGATATAAATGTTAAACACGTGTCACCGTATTTTCTTTGCCGAACATTTTCAAAAGCTACGCTCCACAGCTTATTTTTGTAAGCATGCTCAACTACAATCAGACCTCTTCCTGTGAGGATGTCGCTTTTTATAAGTCTGTTAATTATGTCACCGGGGTCGGAAATATTATAGGGCGGATCTAAAAAGACCAGGTCTGCCTTAAATTCTTCCCGGGCTAATAACAATATTGCTTTGGTAACATCGGCATTAATTATATGCGCCCGCTCTGAAAGTTTTGTTAATTGAAGGTTTTCCCTGATCAGTGTGATACCATTTCTTTGCTTTTCTACAAATATAACTTTCTCAGCGCCACGGCTCAGCGCCTCTATGCCAACTGCGCCGCTGCCGGCATATAAGTCGAGAAATACAGCTCCGATAACCCGGGAGCCCAGGATACTAAAGAGCGCTTCTTTAACTTTATCTGCTGTTGGCCTGACCAGTGTTCCTTTGGGCGCTTTCAACCTGGTTCCCCTGGCATAACCCGCGATAACCCGCATGGCTACTTACCTCCTGCTGGAGTATTAACTTATAATAACAATTTAAATATTTAATAGAATAAATTACACTTTTGATTTAACTAATTCAGTTACATTGTTCCGCATAATATAAGTTCTGAATTCCTGAAGTATTTGCCAAACGCCCTTTTTCAATTGGCTGCTTACATTGTAATGTTAACAAATAACAAGATCAAGAAAGGTTGGTTATATTTCAGATAATGAACAGGCGGCAAGTTAAACATTTGATCCTGCTATATAAGAGAACAAAGGATAAATAAACAGAATCCAGAATATTATAAGTATAAATGAATCGGTAGACTTCATTTTCACTTTAATGCAATGCTTTCTTACTTTAGGAAATAATAATTTCGATATAGTCATGAACAAATTAATTTATTGGGGGTTCATAAATGCGAATAAAATTTTTAGGCGCAGCGCGGACAGTTACCGGTTCGTTTTACGTTATTGAAACAGAAAAAGCAACCTTTGCAGTTGAATGTGGCATGTTTCAGGGTTCAGAAGCGCTCGAAGATCGAAATAATGCGGCCTATACCATCAAACCTGAATCTATTGAATTCTTAATTCTAACCCATGCCCATATTGATCATTCCGGTTTAATCCCCAAACTTTGTAAAGCCGGTTTTAAGGGCGAGATATATTGCAGCTCAGCTACAAAAGACTTATGTGAAGTAATGCTGCCCGATTCCGGCCATATCCAGGAGTGGGAAGCCAACAGGAAAAATTATCAATCAGAAAAATCAAACCAACCATCCGTGGAACCTATTTACACTGTTCAGGATGCAGCAAACGCTCTTAAGCAGTTCAGGATTGCCGAACTTGATCAAATTACCAGGCCGGCGGCGGGGGTGGAGTTTAGATTTCGTGAAGCGGGACACATTCTGGGTTCATGTATTGCAGAGATATGGGTCGAAGAAGAAAAAAGCAAGATCAAATTGGTTTTTAGCGGTGATCTGGGCCGGCCGGCGCAGCCTTTTGTTAAGGATCCAGCCTTTATTGAAGAAGCCGACTACCTGGTGATCGAATCAACCTACGGAGATCGCTTACATCCGGAAATGCCAGACAGGCCGGAAGAACTGAAAAATATAATTAACGAAACTATGAAGAAGGGTGGCAACCTGATCATACCATCTTTTGCTGTGGAGAGAACCCAGGATCTCCTCTATGATTTAAGCCTCTTACAGAGCCAGGGCCGCCTGAATCCAAATATTGATATCTATATTGACAGCCCGCTGGCCATTAAAGCCACAGAAATATTTAAACGTCACTTCGACCTATATGACAGGGAAACCAACCACATGATCAAAAAGGGACACCATCCCCTTAAGATGCCAAATCTTAAATACTCAAGCACAAAAGCGGAATCAATGAAGCTGAACGAGCGGAAAAGCAATACCATAATTATCTCTGCGAGCGGCATGTGCGACGCGGGAAGAATTCAATATCATTTACAGCACAACCTTTGGCGACCGGAATCCACAATTTTATTCGTAGGCTACCAGGCAGAAGGCACCCTGGGACGCCAGATTGTAAGTGGTGAGAAACTTATCGAGCTGCTTGGCAGACAAATAACAGTTAAAGCCCGCATTGAAGATAACCGGGCTTATTCAGCTCATGCCGATCAAAGAGATTTACTAAACTGGCTGCATAAAATTGAGCATAAACCAAAGACTATATTTATAGTTCATGGGGAAGAAGAAGTGCAAAAAGTTCTTTCTGAAAAGATTCAGGAAGAATTAAAGATAGCGACAGTAATTCCGGATTGGTTAGATGAAGTTGAACTAAGACCGGCTTAAGCTGTCATGGCTGATATATGGATTAATCCTTAATAAACTACTGCCGGCGTCCAGTAGGTGTTGTTGTATATATCAGTAAGGCGATAAGTAACCAGGCAGCGATCATCACCGATATTGACATTGCTTACTTCTAAATCGCCCGATACTACCATTTGTTCACCCAGGTAGTAGCTGTCTTCGTATTCCTGACTGTAAGAATAGAAATCGCAGAGGAAGTCAATAGCGTCCCCACGTTTAATTTCAATCAACCCCTTGGCAACTGTATCAGTTACCTCGCCGTAATTAATTCTTGCTCCGGCGACAACACCATAGGGGTAGTCGTTGTTGAAATGGACGATAATATCTACCAGCATACCATTCAGCTTGGCAGGTATGCGTCCTTCAATTGACCAGTGACCACCGCTTTCTTCTATGCTTTCTACATAGTATGCGACAACATGGTTGTCCAAAGCTATCCAGGTGCCGTCAAAATCGATGATCAGATCGCCATCGTTGTCGAACGCATAAACATTATCGAGTCCTAAATCAATATAGCCGTAGCCATCATCAACAAAAACATTGAGCTCTATTTTCTGAATCAGATCCCACTGATCGTCTGTAAGCTTTAAGACCTGGGTGTTCCCTTTTTGAGTTAGTTTGATGCTGTATGCGTCGAGATAGTTTTTCTGGTAGAAATCGGCATTTGATTGGATTTGGTTTTGGTCAACCCAGTTTGTTTGATCTCCGGTAAGTGCTCCTGTAAAGCTGCTGAAGTCTGCATTGGCGAAGAAGGTATTCCAGGCCAGTGCCCACAGATCCGATGATGTGCCTGAACCTCCTCCGGCGCCTGAAGAGCCGAAGAGTGCGCTTAGCGGATTACTGCTTCCGCCTGTTGTAATCTGTCCGCCAACTACCATGTTTGCAAATTTACGGACTAAACTATTATATTCTTCGCCCATGCCGATTCTTTCATAAACCGAAAGCATGGAAGAAAGGTTTCGCAACTCGTCGTATGGAAAATATATCGATACACCATGAGCTCTTGTTATGTTACTGGATGTCCTGTTATATTTGATGCTTTGACGCAGTGCGCTTATTAAAGCCCTTGATTCAGGAGAGTTTATCTTTTCGGCCAGATCAATAAGATCAACCTGGTCTAACTTTGAACGGTTAAATTCCCTTGAGTTTCCCCGGGCATTGGAAATAATTTTGTAATCATCATCTAATTGTGCATCAGTCGATAGAGCAAAATCGCGGAAAGCTTCGTCAACTACGTTGTTAAGAGCTACAAGATCAATCAGGGAAAGGGTTGTTGTTTCCCTGGGCACTTCCTGGCTGCATTTATTAATGAAATCGTCAATGATCATTTTTCCAATGGCAATGGTATCCATGGAGGTGTTGGCTGAAAGCGCGGTAATCCAGTCTGTGTAGTACCAGCCGATGCCCGGTTCTGTTTCTTCCGACGCGATCATGTAGTCTGCGTGATAATTCAACATATATGCAGTTTCCAACGTAGCCATCAGGCAGGCATCAAATCCGACGAAATCAAATTTTACTCCTGCTCCTTCCAGAGCTGAGTTTATCTGACTGATAGTCATTGAGCCGCTGTTTGGGAAAAGCTGGTCATAGCCAAAGCCACTGAGGGATCCTCCACCGTGATCCCAAAAAATCAGGGCATAACGGTTAGCGGGGAAATTGCCGGCGCTGTAAGTGATGAAATCCTGAAGAGTATCAGGATCGGTCATTGTTTTTTTGCCCAGATTATCTGCAAGCAGCTTCAAACCGGATGATGTAACCAGGTAGCGTTGGTTTGTTGTGCTATTTATAACGCTGTTTCTCCATCGAGAAGTGCCTCCGGTTTCCACGATTATAGAT
>JAHYJM010000072.1 GCA_019428945.1 Bacillota bacterium
TATAACGCCGGAAGACATCATCGCCGGCCTGAAACGTGAACCTTCTTCGTTGGTCCATACCACTACTGTAATTGGGTGAATGGTTTCGATAGCTTCGGTAATGATCGTTTCTACCGCTTCAAGAGCGGTCAGAACTCCTAACACCCCGTCGTAATTGCCACCCTTAACCACAGAATCCAGGTGAGAACCTAGAGAAATCGCAGGTATATCTTCTTTTCCCGACTTAGTGGCATAGATATTGCCCATATCATCTGTTTTAACCTCCATCCCCAGAGCTTCACAGCGCCTGCAAAATTCAGTCCGCGCCTGCAAGTTTGGCTCTGTAAAGCAAAGCCTGGTGATACCGCCATTACCGGTATCACCGAATGTGCTGAAGGTTTTAATCTTATCTTCTAATCTTTCCCTGCTGCAGTTGATCATCTAAGCTCAAACCCCTTTACTGTAAATTAAGCATTCCTTATCGCTTATTATTCTCTACACCTGTTCAATCTTCCTTTAGCAGATGTGTAGCAGTGGATAGGGGTTTTTGCAGTCAGGGATGAATTTAGCAGAGAGTAGCTTCTCGCCAAATATATACAAAAAAAGTGTCGTTAAGCAGTTGATTGATATTTTCTCGTAGCAGGCGCCCCGTTCCCTCTGCTACATGTAATTGAGTTGGAGATGATATAATAGAGGTTAATCATGCACATGAATGAAAGGCGTTGAAATAATGGCTAAAACATTAGTACTGGCAGAAAAACCTTCGGTAGGCAGGGATCTTGCCCGGGTTTTGGGGTGCCAGGGTAAAGATAAAGGCTATCTGGAAAATGATAAATATATTATTACCTGGGCTTTGGGACACTTGGTCACCCTGGCAGAACCCGAAGCTTATAATGAAAAGTATAAGAGCTGGCGTCTTGAAGATTTACCGATGCTTCCTGATCGTTTAAAACTGGTAGTGATCAAACAGACTGGTCGCCAGTATAATACTGTTAAAAAACTGATGCAACAAAGCGATGTAAAAGAGATTGTCATTGCTACCGATGCCGGTCGCGAAGGAGAACTTGTTGCCCGCTGGATCCTTGAGAAAGCAAATATCAGAAAACAGCTGAAAAGACTCTGGATTTCTTCGGTAACTGATAAAGCGATCAAAACAGGCTTCAGCAACCTGCGCAGCGGAGCTGACTATGAAAATCTCTACGCCTCTGCAGTAGCCCGGGCTGAAGCTGACTGGCTGGTAGGCATTAACGCCACTCGTGCCCTCACCTGTAAATTTAATGCCCAGCTCTCCTGCGGCCGGGTTCAAACACCGACACTGGCGATCATTGCCGCGCGTGAAGAAGAGATTAAAAACTTCAAACCGCAAACCTATTATGGCATAACCGCTGAAGCTGAAAGCTTCAACTTAACCTGGCAGGACAGTAAAACAAAAAATAACCGCACCTTTGATAAAGCCAAATGTAATCAAATATTAGCCAAACTCACAGAAAAAGTAGCGTTAATAATTGAAGTGAAAAAGAGTCTTAAGAAAAAACCTGCCCCACTACTCTACAACTTAACCGAGCTGCAACGCGATGCCAACCGCATCTTCTCTTTTTCAGCAAAGGAAACACTTTCAATCATGCAGGGGCTTTACGAGAACCACAAGGTGCTAACCTACCCCCGCACCGATTCGCGCTATATCACCACTGACATGATTGACACCTTAAAAGAAAGAGTTCGCGCCTGCGCCACTGAACCATACCGTAGCCTGACTCGCCCTCTGAGCAATAAAACTCTTACCGCTTCAAAAACCTTTGTTGATGACAACAAGGTATCAGATCACCACGCTATCATTCCCACGGAGCAGCCTGCCCCCTCAAGAGACTTAAGCTTTAAAGAAAAGCAGATCTACGATCTTGTTGTAAAACGCTTCCTGGCAGTTTTATATCCACCTTTTGAGTATGAGCAAACAACCGTAACTGCCATTATTGGAAACGAAAACTTTTCCGCCAGGGGTAAAATAGTGCTAAACCAGGGCTGGAAAGAAGTTTATGCCAATAACTTTGAAAATGATGAAGATACCGCTGAAGATGAGCGTCAGGCCGAACAAACTCTGCCTAAACTCAAAGAAGGCGATCAGGTCAAGGTATTAAACATAAAGCAAACCCGGGGTGAAACCAGCCCTCCGCCCCGCTTTGATGAAGGCAGTTTGCTGGCTGCTATGGAAAACCCGGTTAAATATATGGCCGGAGACGATAAAAACTTAATCAAGAGCATTAGTAAAAGTGGTGGTTTAGGCACCGTTGCCACCAGGGCAGATATTATCGAAAAACTCTTTAACACCTTTCTGATCGAAAAAAATGGCAGCAATATTCACCTTACCTCTAAAGGCAGACAACTGCTCGAACTGGTTCCTGCCGATCTTAAATCACCGGCGCTCACCGGAGAATGGGAAATGAAGCTTGAAGCAATCTCCAAAGGTGAATTAAAAAAAGAGGCTTTCGTCAGTGAGATGAGACAATATGCAAATAAAGTGGTCAGAGAGATCAAAAGCAGCGGCCAGGAATTCAAACACGATAATCTGACCAGAACTAAATGCCCGCAGTGTGATAAATACCTGCTGGAAGTAAAAGCAAAGAAGGGCAAAATGCTGGTATGTCCCGACCGCGACTGCGGTTACCGAAACCTCACCTCCCAGATTACAAATGCCCGCTGCCCCCAGTGCCGTAAAAAACTTGAACTCCACGGCAGTGGAGATGGCCGCGTTTTTATCTGCCGCTGTGGCTACCGCGAAAAGCTTTCCGCCTTTGAAGCCAGAAGAAAAAAAGATGGCAACAGTGTCTCTAAGAAAGATGTGTCAAATTACATGAAAAAACAAAAACATAAAAGCGATGGACTAATGAATACTGCCCTCGCAGACGCTTTAAGTAAGCTTAAAAAATAGATCTCAGATGACAACTATCACCTGCTCCGTTGCAATGAGTTGGAATATATTTTATAATAAGAATATCTCTTAATTGTCACCTGATTAATATCAAATCAGAAAGCAAAAATAATTTTTATAGGATTAAATCTAAGGAGGTCTATTTGTGAGCGAAGATAAAAAATGTCCGGTAACAGGAATGACTAATAAAAGTATCGCCGGTGGTGGCACAACAAACAGGGACTGGTGGCCAAACCAGTTGAATCTTAGGATGCTTCACCAAAACCCCAAAAATAGAAACCCTATGGGTGAAGAATTTAACTATGCTGAAGAATTCAAAAAGCTAGATCTTGAAGCTGTAAAAAAAGACTTATATACCTTGATGACCGATTCCCAGGATTGGTGGCCTGCTGATTATGGCCACTACGGTGGACTCTTAATTCGAATGGCCTGGCACAGTGCCGGCACCTATCGAATGGGCGATGGTCGGGGTGGCGCCGGCTCGGGCACTCAAAGGTTTGCTCCCCTAAGCAGTTGGCCTGATAATATCAACCTTGATAAAGCCCGGCGACTGCTCTGGCCAGTCAAACAGAAATACGGCAAACAGATTTCCTGGGCTGATCTAATGATACTGGCCGGTAACTGCGCCTTGGAATCGATGGGTTTTGAAACATTCGGTTTTGCTGGTGGCCGCGAAGATGTCTGGGAACCTGAAGAAGATATTTACTGGGGTTCAGAGGATGAATGGCTCGGAGATAAGCGCTATTCCGGTGAAAGGGATCTCGAAAACCCCCTGGCTGCAGTGCAGATGGGCCTCATCTATGTAAACCCGGAAGGTCCTAATGGTGAACCCAATGTCCTTGCTTCAGCTAAAGATGTTCGTGAGACTTTTGCCCGAATGGCTATGAACGACGAAGAAACGGTTGCCCTGGTCGCCGGAGGCCACACTTTTGGCCGGTGCCATGGTGCAGGCAGCCCTGAATATGTCGGACCGGAGCCTGAAGCAGCAGGCATCGAAGAGCAGGGCTTTGGCTGGAAAAACAGCATGGGCAGTGGTAAAGGTGAAGACACAATATCCAGCGGTATTGATGGAGCCTGGACCCCCACACCTACACAGTGGGATAACACTTACCTGGAAGTTCTTTTTAAATACGACTGGAATCTTGTCAAGAGCCCTGCCGGAGCCTGGCAGTGGGAACCGGTCAATCCTGATGAAGAAGATCTGGCTCCCGGAGTGCAGGACCCTTCCAAAAGAGTGACAACAATTATGACCACGGCTGACCTTGCCCTGAAAATGGATCCCATTTACAGGTCGATTTCCAAGCGCTATCTGGAGAATCCGGACGAGTTTGCTGATGCCTTCGCCCGCGCCTGGTTTAAACTGACTCACCGTGATATGGGTCCGCGCACACGCTACCTCGGACCTGAAGTTCCCGAAGAAGAACTGATCTGGCAGGATCCCGTTCCGATCGTTGATCATGAGCTGATTAATGAGCAGGATATTGCCGACCTGAAGAAAAGAGTGCTTACCTCAGGACTGTCAATACCTGAATTTGTCTCAACTGCCTGGGGTTCGGCTTCCACTTATCGTGGATCGGACATGCGTGGCGGCGCAAATGGGGCACGCATTCGACTGGAGCCACAAAAAAACTGGGTTGCCAATGAACCTGAAAAACTGGAAACGGTCTTACAGTCTCTTGAAAAAATCCAGACTGACTTTAACAGCGCCCAATCAAACAATAAGAAAGTCTCACTTGCGGACCTGATTGTACTTGCCGGCAGCGCAGCCGTCGAAAAGGCCGCAAAGAACGCCGGTTTTGATATCACTGTTCCATTTGCCCCGGGGCGCACTGATGCTTCGCAGGAACAGACAGATATTGATGCATTTAAAGTTTTAGAACCGAAAGCAGACGGCTTCCGCAACTTCAGTAAGGCAAAATATGCAGTTACAGCCGAGGAGATGCTGGTAGATCGGGCACAGCTGCTGGGTCTGACTGCCCCCGAGATGACTGTTCTCGTCGGTGGTATGCGGGTTCTCAACGCCAACTATAATCAGGCGCCGCACGGAGTGTTCACCAAGGAACCCGAAAGCCTGACTAATGACTTTTTTGTTAACCTTCTCGACATGGGTACCGTTTGGAAGCCTACTGCAGAAGACGCAGATCTCTTCGAAGGCCGAAATCGCAAAACAGACGAATTAAAATGGACAGGCACCCGCGTTGATCTGATTTTTGGCTCAAACTCTGAACTGCGGGCGATTGCAGAAGTCTATGCAAGTAACGATGCCAGGGAAAAATTTATCCATGATTTTATAAAAACATGGAACAAGGTTATGAATGCAGATCGTTTCGACCTAGTATAGTATGCAGCATCTGTAGCAGGGGAAATGGGTTATTGCTACGGTCTTATAGCAGACACCTTAACCCTCTGCTTTATGCTTAGCCTTTAAGTAAACCGGGGTATCCGCTGCACTTTTTTGCAGCAGTTACCCCGTCTCTTTTCAACACCCTTGCTGCAATCCAACTCTGTAGTTATGTAAATGATGCGCCTGATATAAAATGTAGCAACAACCCCGTCCCCTTACTACGTTTTCATCATATCAATGAATCGGTTGACTAAGTGCGGGTCAAACTGGTTGCCGGCACAGCGCTTGAGCTCTGCCAGCGCTTCTTCTGGCTTAAGTATTTTTGCATAGGGGCGTTCATTGGTCATTGCGCTGTATGCTATGACAATTGCTATAAGGCGGCATTCTAATGGTATACCCTCGCCTTTTAATCCTAAGGGATATCCCCCTCCATCATAATGTTCATGATGGTGCAAAATAAGTTCAGCCACACCTGAAAGTTCTGGTGATGATGAGGCAATGCGGAAACCAATTTCGGGATGGCGGCGAATCGCTTCTCTTTCAGACTCAGTAAGTTCCCCCGTTTTCTGTTTTAGACTGCTGTGCACAAGTTGATCTGGCATATTCACCTTACCCAGGTCGTAAACTTTAGAAAGTAGGCGTAAATTATTCATTTGTTTTTCGCTCAAATTAAACAATTGACCAAACTTGTCTACAAGCTCTTCCACCTGGTCTGATTTACCTTCAGCAAGTTCCCGGCGCCCTGCAAGGCCATTTACCAGCGAAGCAATAATAGCTGCGCGAGCCAATTGACTGCGTTGCAGTTTATCCTTATACATTGCATTGTCTGCCTCTTTAAATACTTCTTCAAGAGTTCGATTGCTACCTGTTGCAACAGCCAGACCGATTGAAACACTGATCGGCATCCCTTCATTATCCCTGTTAAAATTATCAATTGCTGCTCGCAGCCGGGCTACAAGCTCTTTAGCAGACTCTTTTTCAGTGCGGGGAAGTATTATAGCAAACTCGTCACCGCCAACCCGGGCCAATATATCCGAGGCACGCAGAGCCCCTCTCAGAAGCTCGGCACCGTTTCGCAGGTAGCGATCACCTTCAACATGCCCGAGGATGTCATTGATCAACTTCAGACCGTCAAGATCAGCAGATATAATCGCGATGGGATAATCACGCGATTGGCTGAGTCGCTCAAGCTCATTTTCAAAGTAATAGCGGTTATATAAACCGGTCAGCTGATCATGAAGACTAAGATACTCCAGTTCAGACAGGTAAGTTTTTCTTTCAGTTATATCACGGACTATCGAAACTACCTCGGTAGAACCGATCGGCGCCAGGCGCGCTTCAAAGTAGTGCTCCCTGCCCTGAATCGGAAAACTATATTCGATTATCTGAACTTCGCCGCTTGACAATGCCAGTTTAATACCCTTTCCAATTATTTCAGCTGTAGTTTCCGGCAATGCATCTTCCAGCCTTCTGCCGATCAACTCTTTGTTTCGGAAAAGATTGTACCCCTTTTCATGAAGTAACTCTTCACTATTAATCACCACATCGAGGTAGATACCCTCACTGCTATAACGGAAAAGAATGTCAGGAATTGCCCCCACCAGAGCTCTATTGCGCATTTCACTTTCTTTTAAAGCATCCTCTGTCTTTTTACGTTCTGTAATATCAAGGATTAAACCGTCAATATATTGAGCTTTACCCTGCTTATCAGTGACACCCCTTCCTCTTTCGTGCACCCAGCGCACACTTCCATCACTGTGAATAACCCGGTATTCGATGTCCCATACTTCTCCGGCTTCAATTGCCGCCCTGATTGCCTCATCATTGTTGTTGTCGTCTTTGCAAATAACACTTGCATAAGACCTGACTTTATTGTTAATAAAATCGCTCGATGGGAACCCGGTTATATTATCAACATCGCTGCTCATATAGATCATGGTCCAGTACTCGTCATAAAGGCAGCGATAACTGGTACCGGGGAGATTATCAATCAGGGATTGATATTTATCGTGGCTTACGCGTAAAGCCTCATCAGCCCGGTGGCGCATCAGGGCAAAGCCAACCTGGGCCGCATAAAGTTCAATAATTTGGGGGCTTTTCAAAGTCTTATTGCGCGGCATAAACATGGCTATGTCGCCTATTGTATTGTCCTCATGTTTAATTTCAACAACGTAAATGCTGCCTGTTCCAGCCAGACGCTCCAACAATTTTGCAGTATTTTTAGATATATTACCGCAAGCTAAATCATAAAGGTTATTAAAATGCAATAGGCGGCCTTCTTTTATTGCGTTAATTCTTTCGGGTAACACATCCCAGGTTTTACCAATCATATTTTGCCCCAAATATTCGCGGGCCTTGCGAATAATGTTACTTAAACCCGCGATAGCTTTGGTAATAGATGTTTTGCCATCATTTTCATAGATGTTAATAATCGCAAATTTTGCTCCCGAAAGCTCTAATAGTCCATCAGCAATCATCTGATAATCGGGCTCTTCTCCCGAGCTTTGCAGAATATCATGGGCCAGCCCTACCAACCTGTTTAAGGCCAGGTTTTCATTTTTCTGCAGCGTAACCTCGCGGAAAAATACAGCAAAATAGCCGGGAGCATCACTGAAAGCACTTACATCATACCAGCGATTAGCCGGTTCAAAGTATTGTTCAAAGCGTATCCTTTCACCCTCCTGTGCTACCTTTCCGTAAACCCCAATCCAGTCAAATGCGGATTCACCGATATTCGGGTGCACATCAGTTACCCGCTTGCCAATCACATCTTCCCGCTTAAGGCCGGTCAGCTCCTTAAAAGCTTTATTGATCTCTAAAAATATATAATCGATCGCAACACCATCTTTATCATAAATAACCTGATGGTATGCAAAGGCGTCGGGCATCTGTTCAAGAAGTTTGCAGTATTTTACTCTATCGTATGCCAAATCAACCAGCTCCATATTAATTAATTCTCTCCGGCTCTCATTACTGAATCCTCAGGTCCTGTTATTTAAGAGCTGTCCGGAAGTGTAAAATAAAAGGTGCTGCCTTTACCTACTTCACTTTCAGCCCAAACTTTTCCACCATGACGGTTAATAATCCGCTGTACCGTAGCCAGGCCAATACCGGTACCGGGAAAATCGTCTATCCCAATTAGGTAGTGACCAATCGGCTAAAATAAAATCAGGTTTATCTTCCAGGGATTCTAAAAAAGTCTCCTCAGTCTGTACCCTGTTCCAATCGACTGAGAATCCTTCCTCTTCAAGGCGTAACACCATCAATTCGGCATCATCCGGCATATCTTCAACTATTACTAATTTTAAGTGTTGGCCCATAAGCCGCCTCCTTTATCCTTATATAAATTAGCTGCTCTTTACAGCTTAACTTTTTGAAATTGGCGGTTCATTCAGCAGCAGCCAGTAAAGGCCAAGCTGGCTAACTGCATCGGCAAAACGGTCAAATTCAACCGGTTTGCGCACAAAACTGTTTGCGCCCAGTTTATAGCTGGCCACAATATCTTCTTCCTCGCTCGAGGAGGACAATATAACCACAGGTATACTTTTAGTTGACGGGTTAGCCCTGATCTGCTCAAGTACTTCCAAGCCGTCCAGCTTAGGCAGTTTTAGATCAAGAAGAATTACAGCAGGCAATATGGCTGAATCGCGCTCTTTATATTTCCCCTCGGCGAAAAGAAAGTGCAAAGCCTCTTCACCATCCCGCACAACTGTAACCTCATTCATAACCCCGCTTTTTTTCAGGCCCAGCAGGGTAAGCTCTTCGTCATCGGGGTTATCTTCTACCAACAAAATAAACTTGCTTTTCATTTTTATCCCCACCCTGTTGTAAATTATGAAGCATAACCCCTATAACAATAATAATTATCAGGAGTTTAACATAATTTGAAGCTAAAAAACTACTTCCCTATCACTATCACGCCGAAACAGAGGTGTACAAATTTTTTCTATTATAGCTCATGTTAAACCTTTAAACAAATAATTTGCAAAAAATCATAAAGTATAATTTTCAAATAAATATTACTAGTCAGCCGTATATTGCTGCCTGATGCCCACTGGTAGATCACCTGGGAGCGTCGCACATATAAAAATTAAATAGTATCAACAAGGATCAAAGCTGAAGTAGATGCCTTTTCATAATTTACCACATAACTGTGCCTGCTGATCAGTAAACCAAGCCATTTCTCAACCTGGGCAGGGGTGGTAAATACTAGATGCTCGAAGTTTTCGCGAGAAACATAACTGACTGGTTAGCATATAGCTGGTTCTCACCCTGGGTTGCCAGCACTGCAATAGAATGTTCTAAGCTAAGCACTTTGATTTCAGCTTCTACCTGATCCCTGCCATCTTCATCCTTGCCATGGATTATATCGACAAACGAGGTTCATCATATTATTACGTCACAGTGACCTCTTAATCTCACATGAACTCGGTTCAATACAATTACAACTTTGATTACTTAAACCACTGTATGGGCATCCGGAACAGTGGACACCTTTTTTCTTATCGATAATTAATTTAATGATAGCACCACCAACCACAGCCGCTATGATTATTACAGTTATGAGATTGGTCAGCATCAGGCAGCCTCCTCCCTCATAAACTTCAATCTTTTGTCATTCTTACGGATCAGGCAAGCTATAACAGCGGCCACAAAGAAAACAACCAGGAGTCCCGGAATTACACCGGAACCGAACGCACCTGTTGTAATCAAGGTTCCAATTTGATATACGAAATATGCCACAGTATAACCGACTCCAAACTGGAAACCGATACCAGCCCACAACCATTTTCTGCTATCCATCTCGACATTCATAGCTCCGATGGCGGCAAAACATGGCGGGGCAAATAGATTAAACATCAGGTAGGCCAGAGCTGCAACAGAAGTAAGCCCCATAATGGCTGCTACTTCT
>JAHYJM010000073.1 GCA_019428945.1 Bacillota bacterium
AACATCAAAGACAGTTGTATTTTCAATATCAGGACCTTTATCTTCAAGTCTCAGACCCATCCATTTTACAATCATGTTGGATGTGAGCAAACAGGTAGTTTTACCCTTTTCATCGAGTACCGGTGCCTGTGTATATGACATGCGGCTGAATTGACGAATTGCCCTTGAAACCGGATAACTCCATGAAAGGATCAGAACTTCTTTCAGAAAGAGGGGCGATACTTTTGGCGGCTCGAGCAGCAGTTCGGCTATTCGCTCAATCTTTGCCACAACCTCGTCTGTAGGTATGGCTATTATTTCACCCCCGGCGCGATCATGCACAATTGCATTTCGGAGCTCACTGTATTCCCTGAGATCAAAGCGGTAACGCTCAACTACCGGACTTAACCTGGAGCTCTTGTCGACGAGCTCAAAAAAACGGCGGTGATCTTTAAGGTTTAAAATGCGTTCCATTTCATGTTCAATTGCCGAGTAAGCATTTAAGAACCTCTCTGCGTTGTTCAAGTCTCGTTCAGACATTGCATGCCTCCATTTTTCAGTTTTAGATGATATTTGTGCTTAATATCTGTGTAGAAACAAATCTTTACAATAATCAGGTGTTAAGCATATATTTACTAAAATATTCTCCGACGGTGAGATTTATCCTGCCACTTAATGTCAAACCGGTTTGATCCTTAAGGCCGGGTAACCAGGTTGAGATAAAAATCAATAACCTGCTTAAACTTTTCAACTGGAATCCTTTCATCTACTCCGTGAATACTGCGAAGTTCTTCCCTGCTCATCTGGATCGGAGAAAACCGCAATACATTATCGCTGATTAAACAGTAATGCCTGGAATCAGAAGCTCCCAGCATAATGTAGGGAGTAACTATTGTCCCTGTGAAAACTTTTTCCACGGTGTCAGCCAGTTTCCGGAACGCCGATGAAGAGGTACTTGACGAGGGGGAAGCATTGTGCCCATGGATAATCCTGACATTAAGCTTCAAAGGATCTGAGCCTTTTAAGGCTTTTGCGGAAGCAATTCCGGCATGTTTATTAATCTGTCCAAGCGCTTTATCAATAGGATCTATCGCTGCCAGGCGCAGGTTCGCCACGACACGAACTTTTTCAGGAATGACATTGCTGGCGCTTCCTGCCTCAGCCATGGTAAAAACACAGGTAGTGCGGCATAAGGCATTAAATTCACGGCTGATTATAGGCAGCAGCTTAAGTAAAAGCGGTTTGAAACACCACAGATTGGCAAATACTACCCTGAAAGTAAAAGGCATATGTCTTCCCAGGATTGAAAACATCTCTTCTACTTCCAGGGGCAAATGAGCCCTGAATGGATTTTTTTCAACCTGTAAAATTATCTTGCTGATTAAACCAATCGGGTTGATCCGGCCGGGAGTTGAAGAATGGCCGCCGCTGCCCTCTAGGACAATCTCGATGTCGGCAACACCTTTTTCAGCCATACCTACAACAGCTATCGGCTTTTTCACCCCTGGAAAGATACCATTTACGATCGCCCCGCCTTCATCGAGAACCAATTCCGGACGAATACCCCTGCTCTTTAAAGTTTCCACGATGGCCGGCGCCCCGGAACCCATTGTTTCTTCATCATGACCAAAGGCCAGATAAATGTCATGATCCGGCTTAAAATCAACATTTAACAGTGCTTCTACAGTCTCAAGAATACCGCAGAGCGTTACTTTTGTATCAAGCGTACCCCTTCCCCAGATTATGCCCTGATCGATTTTTCCGGAAAAGGGCGGTCGGCTCCACTGGGATTCATCCGCAGGTACAACATCATAGTGAGCCATAAGCAGCAGCGGTTTATCGCTGTTTCTGCCATTCCAACGATACAAGAGGGAATGATCACCTATTAATTCAAATTCAAGTTTTTTATGTGTAAGGGGGTAAAATACCTTCAGCAGCTCTCGGAACCTTTCAAACTCACTGTAACCGTTAATGCCGTCTTTAACGGGCATGTTTTCGGGGGCTACTGTACAGCAGCCGATCAGCTCGGAAAAACGCTTGGCAGCTTCATCCATATCTATATTGGTTTCCGGTACAAAATCCGGCATTGAACAACCGGCATTTTCGGCCGGTTTTAACAGCACTGCCCTTAACAGGATAACTGCAAACCATAGAATAAATAATCCTGCAATAATCGAAAGAGTCATTCCAGTTATCCCTCCTAAATCATCTTCCTGTTATACATAAACCTGGCTGCAGCTATTGCCGAAAGTGCGCTGACCGGGATTAATATTCCAACAGGCGCTGTTGGCGCAATCATGAATATAACCACCATCAGGGAAACTGGCACAACAGCTAGTTTCCAGTTTTTTGATATATATAGGTAACCAAGCGCGCCAAAAAGAGCCGGTAAAATATTTTCAAATGCCGGCTGCAGCACCGGTGAAGATAATATTGGCGCAAGCTGAACAAACATGAGCACACCAATAACAAGAACCAGGTTGGTTACCAGTGATGAAGCAGCAACTGCAATAGTTGAAATCACTTCTCCCTCGTCTGAACCCGGTTCTATCTCTGCAATTTCCATGGCATTCAGCGCACAGGGAACTTTCAGATTGGTTAGATTACCGGTTGTAAAAGCAAGGTATGTTGCCCCGCTGCCAAGCATCGGGGAAAATGTAATCACCTCAATAATGCCGATCGGCACATAAATCATCATAATCGGTAAAAGACCGCCCATCAGAGAGCCAAGTGCAGGCCAGGTCTGAAAATTAACGGAAATTGCCAGGGGAACTGCAAGAATTACAAGTAAAGCCAGTGACATCCATATCCGGCCAATGCGATGAATTGACTGTTCATAACTTTGATTTGCACGTGTTGTTTTTTCCATTTTAGATTCCTCCCAGCAGGTTGGAATAGAGTATTGCCAGCGCCATGGCCCCAATCATACTGAGGGGAAGAGCAAAATCTTTAAAGAGCTTAAAACCGGCTTTCTGTTCAAGCATTAGACAGACCACCATCAGAAGCGCAGAAGAAAAGAGCGTTAAAATTGAAACCACACCTCCTGCAAGAGCACTGCCAAGGAAGGAACTGATAAGACCGACAAACATGGCAGATATGAGCAGTGCGCCCCAGCGGTTGTCTTCAACTTTAATCTTGTTGACCCGCCCCTGAAGCTTTTTGAAATAAAAAATAATAAATATCGGCCCTGACATAATACCAAGGGTCATTACCCATGTTATTACTGAAAAGACCGAAACGGGAATATCAGATATGATCAGGCTTGCTCCCATTGCCTGGGCAGCTGCCTCGGCTGCCGGAAGTTCGTAAGTAACAGCTCCGATAACCGAAAGGCGAATCCAGGGAAGAGCCAGCCCAAGTGCTCCGGATAGTGTAAGCATGGTAAGCAAAATGGAAAGCGAAGGAACAAGGGTAAATACAGCGCTGGATAGTACCGTTTTACGCATAACCTCTGCGGCAATGCCCCTGCGTTTACCCTCCTGCCAGGCTTTTCTTAAAAAAACAATCGACTGCACCGTAACAAAGAGCGCAACAATAGCGCCAAGCACAAACATAAATGTACTGTTCCTGTAATCAGCCATCAATCATCCTCCTTTTTGAGCTGCCGTGATAATTCAGAAATAGCGACCCACGATATATGCCTATATGTTATCATAGTAAGGAAATAAAAACAGGATCAGATCTTAGCAAGGAGGAAAATGATGAAAGACTGTATCTTTTGCAACCGTGAATCATTGGATATAATTGCTGAAAACGACCTGGCCATGGCCTTTTTTGATGCTTGTCCGGTCAGCGAAGGACATGCACTTGTGGTTCCAAAAAGGCATGTGGAAACTTATTTCGATGCCACTCCTGAAGAACACGGCGCTATGAGCATACTCATGATCTCTGTCAGGGAAATGCTCCAAAAAGAACTAAGCCCCGACGGTTACAATATCGGGGCTAACGTGGGCCCTGCAGCGGGCCAGACTGTCTTTCACTTTCACATGCATATTATCCCCCGCTACCGGGGTGATGTTGAAGACCCCAGGGGAGGCGTGCGCAAAGTTATTCCAAACCGCAGCTGCCCCCGTCAATGCAGTGGGGAAGAGCTTCATTAGATTTAAGAGCATAAATTAATGCGCTAAGCAGATAAGTAAAGCCGGTCGGATGCCTTCCAACTGCGTCAGCCTGCGCAGCGATAATTTCTCTCCCTTTATCAGCCAGGCTCTCATCCTGCAGCATCTGCCCCAGCCTCAGGAAGTTCATAACTGTTATAGACAACCCCGAAGGGGAGGCTCCGTCATAAGCTTCCGCCGGCAATGCAGCGCTATCCTCACCGGCAGATTCTGCACTATACAGCAGGAGACCGTTTTCACGCAGGAAGAGTTCTGTCAGCTGAGTGTTTAAATGTTTTGCAGTTTCAAGGTACCCGCTTTTCCCAGATGCAAGGTATAGCTCCAGGTTTGCCCAGACCAGCGCTGAATAGTCATCAAGAAATGCCGGTATAGCCGATTCACCCTCTCTGTATCGCCTTAACAGGCGACCGTTACCTGTTACCATATTATCGAGAATAAAAGCCGCAGCCTTTTCCGCAGCTTCCAGATAGGCCGAATTATTTAAGACTACCGAGCCACGTGCCAACGAGGCGATCATCAACCCATTCCATGCTGTGATTATTTTATCGTCACGAAACGGCCTGATTCTGGCTGATCGTTTCTGAAGTAAAATAGTGCGTATTTTTTCAAGGAATTCAGACAGCTGATTTTTATCAAAACCTTTTAACCGGGCAAAATCCTGATCTTCATTAAGACGGTGCAGAATCGATTTGCCATGTTCAAAATTACCTTCTTTAGTTACCCCGTAATAGTCAGCTGCAAGGCTACTTTCTTCTTCAGATAGTAAGTTGAACAGCTCCTCGTAACTCCAGACATAAAATGTGCCCTCTTCACCTTCGCTGTCAGCATCTTCAGCGGTATAAAACGGACCCTCTGGTGAGGTAAGATCTCTTAATACATATATAAATATCTTTTCAGCTAATTCGGCCATTTCGGGGGCCCCGGAAACTGAAAAGGCTTCAAGGGCAGCGAGGGCAGTCACAGCTTGATCGTAAAGCATCTTTTCAAAATGCGGCACAAGCCAGAATTTATCTACTGAATAACGATGCAGCCCGTAACCCACCTGGTCAAAAATGCCGCCACGATAAATCGCGCGCAATGTTTTCATTGCCATATCAAGGGCCTCTTGCTCTCCTGTCCGCTCAAAATATTTGATGAGAAATATCAGCTGATGGGCTGCAGGGAATTTCGGAGCCTCGCCAAATCCGCCATTTTCTTTATCATAACCTGCCTGAAGCTGGCGGTAAGCCTTTTCAGGAAGCCCTTTACCCTGCAGGTCAGATAATATATTGTTTTTTTTCGACTTTGAGCCAGGAATCATTCGCCTGAGGGCATCTTCCAACTCCTCACCAGCCTGTAGAACCCTTTCATGGTCATTCTGCCAGAATTTAACCAGGCCTGGAAGAAGATCAAGCATTCCGGTGATACCATAACGTGAATGTTTCGGGAAAAATGTTCCGGCATAAAAAGCTTTTTTTGCAGGTGTCAGAAAAACCGTTAACGGCCACCCACCCTGTCCTGTTAAAGCCTGGCAGGCAGACATATATTTTTGATCAAGGTCGGGGCGTTCTTCACGATCGACTTTTACAGAGACAAAATTTTCATTTAAGATTCGTGCTACTTCCTCATCCTCAAATGAATCCTTTTCCATTACATGGCACCAGTGACAAGTGGAGTAACCGATGCTCAGGAAAACCGGTTTGTTTTCCTCTTCAGCTTTTCTAAAAGCCTCTTCACCCCAGGGATACCACTGAACAGGATTATAGGCATGCTGCAATAAGTATGGAGATTTCTCGTCAATCAGCCGGTTTGGTTTTCCGGTTTTATTTTCATTATTTACATCCATCGTGGATCAACTCCGCTCTTTTCCTATATATACTATAGTATTAGTATTATATCATATTCGCTGATTCCTTTGAATAACCCACCCAGATAACTGATCTGAAACACATAGTTTGGAGAAATTATCTTCTTAAGATTTCAGAAAAGAGGCATGAAATTAATATCTAACTCAGGTTATCTCACACAGAAGACAACCTGAAAGATTTGGCTTTACTGACCCGGGTTCATGATCTGGACAAAGCCGGTATACCCGATCAGACACTCAATAAAACAGGGCCATTAATCTTTTATGTTTATTAAAGAATTTGATATCAGATGACCGATAAAAGTAGTATTCCGGCGATGGTGCCGAAAACTGCACCAAAGGTTCCAGCATGGCCATTTCCTGCTTTCTGAGCTCCAGGTATAAGTTCGCCGAAAATAATATAAAGCATCGCGCCCGCTGCGAAACCAAGCGCAAGAGAAAGCACCAGAGGAGAAATAAATCCCAGACTGGCTCCGATAAACGCGCCTAACCCCATGGGCAAGCCGGCCATGGCTGTGTATAGCAAAATCCAGCGCAGCTGCATCCCGCCGGCGCAGAGCGGGCATGCCATAGCAATACCTTCAGGAATATTATGGAGGGCAATTGTCAGCGCCAGTGTAAAACCGAGTGCCGGCGAGGCAACATAGCTGGCGCCGATAGCAATACCTTCAGGCAGGTTATGCATAGCTATACCGAGCCCAAGAATAGTTCCGCTTCGGATAAATCGGGCCAGTTCTTCTGTCGTTTCAAAGAAATGAAAGTGGGGCATTTTAAGATCAAGAAACAATATAAAGACAACACCTATAAGCAAACCGGTAAAAGCGCTGATAAAGTTTCCTGCTTCAATAGCCTCTGGCATAAGATCGATTAAAACAATTGCCATCATGATACCGCCGGCAAAACCTAAAATAAAACTTAAGAGCATCTTACCGGGATGTCTGACAAATAAAGCTATAAATGTTCCCGAACCTGTGCCGACTACTCCTGCAGCCAAACCGATAATTGTGATCATTAATATTTCATTCAATAGCAGTCCTCCAGACATTAAACCTCACAACAACTTATTATAGCTTCAATATCAGGGGTGATCAAGAGCACGCGGCTGCTGACTCATCATTCTGTGTCATTAATAAACCGATTTTACCCGGAATTCTTTAACAAATCTTAAGATTTATGCCACACAGCTGCCCCTTCTCCGGCATACAATTAAGTTGCAAAGCAAGATAATCTGTCTAGGAGGAATTAACAATGAAAAAAAGCTTTTTAACAATGGCAGTTGTAACCATGTCAATCTTAATATTATCTTCAGGAGCCTTTGCGTTCGGAGGTGGATTTGGCCAGGGACGAAATGATACCTGTATCCAGGACAACCTTACCCCTGAACAACAAACTCAATTCGAAAAAGTTATGGAAACCTTTCGTTTCAGAATGCAGGAAATCAGGGATAAAATTTCAGAAGCGAGAGAAAATGGTGATGTAGCAGCCTTTGAAAATGCAAAGAGCGAACGCTTGCAGCTGATGGAAGCAAAGCGAGAGAGTTTAAGCGAAATTGCGCCTGAATTTGCCGAACAGTTTCAAAACTGCGGACGAAACATGCGTAATAACAGCTGGGAAAAAGGCAGCGGCGGTTTTAACCGCTGAAAACGGAACACCCCGTTACTGGATCCGGCACAGAGCACCAAGTTCTGTGCCGGATTTAGTATTTTACTCTTTAACCATTCTGCAGGCTTAATAATGGCATTTCCCGAAGACGTTTTTGCTATATAATATAAATAGTTAAGCTATTTCATACCCACATTTTCGCCCGGGATCAGGAAAGAGGATTATATAAGTGCAAACCATCTGGGTTGTCGATGATGAGAACAATATTCGCGAATTAATCCGACGCTACCTTGAGAAAGATGGGTATAGGGTCAGAACTTTTGCGAATGCTGAGGAACTGGAAAGTGCCCTCATATCAGGAGTCCCTGACATGTTTATTTTAGATATTATGCTGCCTGGAGCAGATGGTCTGGCGCTATGCCGCAAAATCAGAAAAGAGCATGATTTGCCGGTGATTTTTGTATCAGCGCGCAGTGAAGAGTTTGACCGTGTCCTTGGCCTTGAGTTGGGTGCCGACGATTACCTGGCTAAACCATTCAGCCCGCGTGAACTGGTCATAAGGGTTACAAATATATTCAAAAGGATCCAGCCCACAGAAATAGCTTCAAAACCGATTACACTCGGGAATGTTTCCATTTATACCGAGCAGAGAAAAATCACTGTTAATGGTGAAGAAACAAATCTTACTGCAAAAGAATTCGATCTCTTTTCACTACTTGCAGCCGAGTCTGGGCGATCGTTCAGCCGTCGGATGCTGCTGGAAAAAATCTGGGGCTTTGATTATGAAGGCGATGAAAGAGCTATAGACGACACGGTAAAAAGAATTCGCAAGAAACTGCGCGAGAAGGGAGCCCGGCCTGAGCTGTCAACCATCAGGGGTTACGGGTACAGAATTGATGTTTAAAAGAATTTTTTTAGGGTACCTGACGGTTTTGTTAGTTTCTTTTATAGTTTTAGCCCTGGCCTTCAGCATCACTGTTCGTCAATACCTGATCAACGATACGATAGCCAGTCTTCACCGGGTCGCTGAAACACTATCCTCTTCGGCAACTCAGCAGAATATGCAGGGAGGATGGCATATTCGTGGCGCCTTCTTCAGCCTCGCCAACCGAATTGCTTTCGCAGATTACCTGGTTTTACAGGATAGCGGTATTGTCCTTGACAGTAGTGAACAAACAGTCTACCCTCCGGGAATTGCTGTTGGCGATGATGCTTTTATAAACCTGGCTTTTGGCATAGATGCAGGGGGCAGGCTTGTTACGAGTGAAAGAGTTGCAGTTGCTTATCCGATAAGAATTAACGGTGAAGAGACCGGGGCTGCATTGATTCTTTACACCCGACCTGATCTTTTAACCCAGCTTAATCGGGCTATCTCAGGCATTTTAATCCTGGCCCTGATCGCCGGAATAGCTGTATCTCTTATTGCCGGAGCGCTTGCTACAAGAGTTGTTGTCAAGCCAATGCGTCAGTTGAAAATAAAAGCCCTGGAATTGGCAGGAAGACGATTTGACGGAAAACTAACAATTAACACGGGGGATGAACTGGAAGAACTGGCCGATGCATTTAATGAAATGTCAGACAGACTTGCCGCTTACGATCTTACACAGAAAGACTTTTTTCAGAAAGCTTCACATGAACTAAAAACTCCTTTAATGTCTATCCAGGGCTATGCTGAAGCAATTAAAGACGGGATCATTCCACCTGAAGAAGCAGAGCAAAGCCTTGCTATAATTATTAAAGAATCACAGCGTATGAAAACGCTGGTGGAACAGTTAATCTACGTCTCAAAAATGGAAAAAATGAACGAAGATTACCACCCGGTTAAGCTAGACATTGATAAAGCGGTTGAAGAAGCAGTTAATGCAGTACGCAGCCTGACGTTAGAACGAGAATTAAGCATCGAGGTTAAAACGTTGAGCAAAGAAAACTACATCATCGGCGATCCGGAAAAAATACACCGGTTGATGTTAAATACACTGGGCAATGCTCTGCGGCATTCAAAAGGACTGGTTTCGATCACAATTGAAAAGGGTGAAATTATTATAGACGATGATGGCCCCGGTTTTAAGCCGGGCGATGAAAATAAAGTGTTTGATCCCTTTTACACCAGCGATAAAGGGGGTAGCGGCCTTGGCCTTGCCATTTCCCGGGCAATAGCAGAGAAACATGGTGGTTCTATCAGAGCCGAAAACAGACCCACCGGTGGAGCCCGAATCATTATTAAGTTACCGGTTCATCCTGCAAATAGCACCACTGCTAAATGATCCTTCAACTGATAAATTGCATTTATCATCCTCTTAGGTTTAACCGTTAATTTCACCCGATAATCCTGTACAAATCTTTGCGTCTGTCTTTCAGGTGTGTCACCGTGCCGGTGCTGCGGGCGCGGCGAAGTATCTCGAGATCAACTTCACCGATTACAACTGTTTCTATATTCGAACTGCATTCACCAACAATACCGTCCCGGGGAAATGGAAAGTCGGATGGAGAAAATATACCTGATTGGGCGTACATTGTATCTGTGCGGGGAACGTGAGTAAGATTACCAACAGTCCCGG
>JAHYJM010000074.1 GCA_019428945.1 Bacillota bacterium
TTATATTTTAAGGGCAAGCAGGTCGGCGCCTGCTGACCAACCTTAATCAAAAAGGGATTTTGCTGTTCATGCAGAAGTAACTATTGTAGGCTTGTTTAATACCTTCGAAGACACCTTGAAAAGCACCCAGATGGCATCATGACTTCTCAGATAAAGCATGGAAACTAAGCCCAGTTGTTTTTTTGAAATTAGGAAAAACATTGAACTTATTTTCTAAATTAAAGGGAGGGTAAATGATGACTGATGATGTTTACACTTATTCTGACGGGTCAACTTATAAAGGGGAGCGGAAAGACGGTAAAAGACATGGTAAGGGAACCTGGGTGCGGCAGGATGGCATGCGATACGAAGGAGAATGGTTAAATAACAAACCGCATGGCCAGGGCACACTAACAAACCCCGATGGCAAAAGGCGTTCAGGGTTATGGGAAAATGGAAAGTTTATAGCTGCAAAACAGGAAGTAGTAGAAAGCCAGAAACTGCAATCAAGCGAGCCGGTAAGAGAAGAAGAAACACAAGCATCAAAGCCAATCCAACAAACAGTAAAATCGAAAAAGCCTATTTGGAAGCGCTGGTGGGCCTGGGCTGTGGTCATCATCATATTCATTGCTATTGTAGTTGCAGGCAGCGGCAATAATGAAGAGCCTGCTGCTGAACCGGAAGCAGTAACGGAATCACCGGAAGAAGTTGCTGCAGAAGCACCAGAAGAAGCTCCAAAGACTACTGAAACTACCCCGGAAGTAACAGAAAGTGCTACATTAGGCGAAAAGAATGCATTAAGCAGTGCATTAAACTACTTAAATTTCACGGCTTTTTCTTACAGTGGTTTAGTCGAGCAATTAAAGTTTGAGGGGTTTTCACATGAAGAAGCTGTATTTGGAGTAGATAATTGCGGAGCTGACTGGAATGAGCAAGCATTAAAAAGTGCAATAAATTACTTAGACTTCACGGCTTTTTCTTATAGTGGGTTAGTCAAGCAACTAGAATTCGAGGGATTTACAAATGAACAAGCTGTTTATGGAGTAGATAATTGCGGAGCTGACTGGAATGAACAAGCAGCATTAAAGGCTCAAGATTACTTAGATTATTCGTCATTTTCACGATCTGGATTAATTGATCAGCTCAAATTCGAAGGATTTACAAGTGAGCAAGCTGAATATGGTGTAAAAGCTGTTGGCTATTAATGTTGTTAAGAGTAGATTTGATAAATTGCAGGTTGCTTTGCCGTTACTCGCAATTACTTCATTTAGGGCGGGATGCGAGGGATAGTTACTGTGCGATCGTCAAGAAAAAAGTGATCCACGCGCAATGCACCGAACCCTAAAAAATGGATCACTTTTATCGTAGCGTTTATATGCCATTAAGTAACTGCGTAAATCGATACGATTTATACATTAACTTTTCCCGAAGGTAAACTTATACCCAACAGTAAAGTTTCAGCTGTAATCAGAATGGCCAGCAGGTAAAAGCTGAAACCAAACCCGGCCGTTTCACTGGTTTTTCCAGCCAAAAGGGGTCCCAGGAAGAACCCTACACCCCAGAAGAGGTAAAATGCACCTGATATAGTTCCTTTAAGGGAATCTGCAACAGATTCATTGAGATGGGCCATGGAGGAAACCGAAAACATACCCAAACCAAAGCTGGCCAGCGCAATGAGCAGGTAGATCAAGGGTGACTGCAGCGGTGAGAAGAAAGCCATACCTGCTGCAGCGAATATTAAGCCCCAGATCATCATACCCCGTCGGCCTTTTCGATCGGAATGTGACCCGGCAGCCAGTTGAGACAGGCTTACTGCAATATAAAATAGTGAAAACATCAGACTAATCATTGTTTGGTTAAAGCTTTTAATGGTAATCAGAAAAGCGGGAATGATCGTCAACATCAGTCCGTATGCAGCACCATAAAGGGAGATACCGATCAGGACTACCAGTACCCTGTTTTCAGATAACAATGAGAACATCTTGCCAGGGTTAAATCGCTCTATAGTTGTTACCGGACGAAAATCTTCGACGAAGAGATACATTATCAATCCACCTGTAAAACTTACAAACGCAAAAAATATAAAGGCACTGCCTCCCTGTTCTTCGGTACGAACGAGCAGCATTCCTAACAGGGGTCCGATACACAACCCGAGGTGCAAAGAAGCATTGTATAAACCAATAACCTTACCCTTTATTTCTGCATACTGAAGCGAAAGCAATGCAGGCGCTAAAGCCCAGATCGGAACTTCGCCCATACCCTGTAAAAAACGCCCCATTAGTATGTGATTCGAAGTTTTTGCTCCAAGGTAAAGCAGACCAACTGTACCACATATAAGATAGCCGGCAATTAGAAGTTTTTTGAAGCCGATTTTATCAGCTAAATGACCGATGGGGATTTGCGCCAAGACATAGGTAATTGCAAAAACAGAAGCCAAAAGTCCGACTGCGGAAACAGAACCAGATAGATCGATGATCCGCTGCGGTAGCAGGGCAACAATCATTCCTACCCCGAGCATGATCAAAAAAACACTTACATTTATAGCTATTAGCGATCTGTTATTTTGCATAATTTACTTGATCACCGGAAGTATCGGACAATGTGTAAATAATCATTGATATTTTACGACCCTTAATAAGCTGGAGCTGCTTACTTAAGTATAGCATTTTCGGGCATCAATGAACTATATGGTGACAATAAATTAAAATCTAATAACAAATAGATACATTTAAAATGCTCACTGGTTTTTGCAATTCATTTAAGGTTCTACCATTAAACCTATCGCGTTATGTGATTTGCAGCTTGCTTTCACCGCTTTTAATAACAATAATACAGACTTAACTGCAGGAGCAGTTGCAACCATTAATCTACCGATTTAACCAGCTTGTTCTTATCCCACAATCCCTTATAAACTTGTTGATCCGGTCCGGTATAGATGCCCTTTCCCTGGCGTTTACCATTTTTAACTGCACCGCGGTAAATACCGCCTCCGGAATAATAAATAGTTCCCCGGCCATTCGGTTTTCCTTTCAACCATTCACCTTCGTAGGCTGCACTGTTTGGCATAACCAGTTTTCCAAAACCTTCAGGCACACCATATTTCAGCTGACCTTCATATTCGCCTCCAGCCCAGGGAATCTTGTGCTTATAATTCTTCAAATTCTCTTTTTCCATATTGGTTGCCTGGTCTCCTTAGACTGAGTGGGTTTGGTGGTGTAACCCCTGTAATTTAAGTATAAAATAAGGTTGCTAATCAGTAAAGTCTTTCCGGTTCAGCATAACTATCCCAATTGCCACGCCGGCAATAAAAACCAGCGGCAAAACAATCAAGCCGGTGACTGGGGCCTGCCCGGAAGCTGCTCCCGTTAAATCAGCATAATGATTAATACTCAAATATTTAAGGAAACGAAGCTGCTCATACAAACTTCCCAAACTATTGAAAATAAAAAATGCAAACCCAAGACCGATTGCAATGGAGGTAGTTCCCTGAACCCGGTTAATTAGGGGTGCCACGGCAAAAGCCACACCGCCTGCAGCAAGGCAGGCCAGCAGTCCCATCAGGTGCGCCAGCAGCTGTGTACTCAGGTCAAAATTATCGGGAGCAACCCAGACCCGGCCTATGACAGCGCTGAAAAGGTAAGCAATAGCCCAAAGAAAGAGCATCATAATCAGAAAAGAGAGTACTTTGGATAGCAAAATTGTAGTCCGGGTAAGCGGCCTGGTATATAGAAATTCAACAGTGCCCAAATCAGAATCTCTTGAAACCATGCTGCCGGCAAGCATCATAGCATAAATAGATGCTAATAATAACCCGTAAAGCATTACAAGTCCGCTGTGGTAAACATTAACATCACCAAACATCTCCGGACTCATACCGAGACCGGTTGTAAATAGATCTGGATAGCCTTCGATCATTTCAACTACATTCATTTCTTCCATGTATGTGAAAGAGCCGAGGTAGATAATAATTACTATTGCCAAAACAGATGTCCAGATCAGTAAGCTGCGCCGATTCAACCGCAGTTCAGTGAAGATAATGTTGAGGCTAAACATAGCTGTTTTGCCCCCTTTTTGCTGCCGGTTCGTATAGTTCCATAAATATTTCTTCCAGGGTCGGATCGCTAATCCGCAGGTATTCCAGTTTATATTGGCTCAGATTTGCGACGAGCATATTGACAGGCTGCCGGCTCAAAACCCGGTAATATTCAGGTTTTGCCGGAATTTCTTCAGCCTCCCCTATTCTGGCCAGCTCAACTTTCGAAGGCTGTAGGCCGGCAATTTTCATCACCACTATATGCATATCGCGACCGGGAAGTTTATCGACCGGCCCAACCTGCAGCAATCTGCCTTCTTTGATCATGGCAACCCGGTGGCAGATTCGTTCTATCTCGTCTAAAACATGGGTGGAAAAGAATATGGTTACTCCTTTTTGGTTCAGTTCTTCTAAAATGTCAAATAGCTCTTTCCGAATCAGGGGGTCTAAACCGCTGCCCGGTTCATCGAGAATAACCAGCCGCGGCTGCTGCATCAGAGCCTGGATAATACATAGCTTTTTTAGGTTGCCGTGTGAGTAAGTGCGGATATTTTTTTCAGGATCAAACTGCAATCTCTCTGTTAGCTCCTCAACCTGGCGTTTTGACTCAACCTCGTAAAAACCGCTTGAGTAATTAAGCAAATCGCGGCCAGTCATTTCAGGATAATAAGTAACTTCGGAGGGTACATAGCCAATCTTGGTGTAGAGCCTGCCGCCCCCGGCCGGTACAGGTTTGCCAAAAAGGCGGGCTTCTCCGGAAGTAGACCGGATCAATCCCAGCAGGAGGCGAATGGTAGTTGTTTTCCCCGCGCCATTTGGACCGATAAAGCCAAATATCTCGCCCTCTTTAACCTGCATGTTGATATCAATAATTCCGCGGTTCTTGCCATAATACTTGGACAGTCCGGCAGTTTCAATCGCATTCATAAGTTTCCTTAACCTCCTTTAAATAGGCTTAACAGTCTGCTTACTAACAATAAATTGTCTTAAATCAGCAGATCCCTGGTATTATATAAGCGGTGAGAAAATGAGATTGACAGAGCAGATATTATTGCGAATAGCAGTAAAAATAAGGGGCTGATACCCTGCTTAACAACCACCAGGGCATTAAAGTAGTGAAAAGGTGTGAGAAAACTTAAGTAATCCACCGTGCCAAGATACTCTATGGCCACAGCAATTAAATAAGTTGCCAACAGCAGGTAAAAGCCAGTGCTGACTGCCTTCCGGGAATTTCGCACAAGTGTGGAGCATAAAAGGCCGAGCGTTAAAAAGAGCAGCTGGGTCAGAAAAAGACCAATAGTCGTGATTGCTATTTCCGGCATGATCTCCCGGCCATTAGTCAGGGGCACCAGGATAAAAACAGAGGTTAGCCAGATGAGCAGCGCCATGGCCGCTACATTTATTATTCCTACCACTAATTTTACATTAATAATTGTGCCTCTTGAATAAGGTTTGGTATAGAGGTATTCTGCAGTTTTATCTCTTTCTTCTTTTGAAAGCAAACTTGAGCCGACAGATACAGCGTGCGCATAAGCGATCAGGGCATACCAGAAATACATAACCAGGTAATAATCGAGAGCAGTTGTAAGGCTAACGCCATCAATGCCGAACATGACCCTCACGATACGGGGCATGGCATCAATTCCCTGCGTTACCAATTCAGCATTTGTGGAAACCATTTCATACTCCAGCGCCCCTAAGGTAGCGGTAATAAATGTTATGGCCAGCCATACAATTAAACTGCGGCGGCCGAGTTTAAGTTCTTTTAGAACTATTGCAATCATAATTACCCTCCTACGAGACTGTGATGATATCTTTCTTACGGAATATGTTGTAGCTGATCCCCAGTAAACCGCAAACCAGCAAGACGCTCAGCATTATGAATCGGAGTTCATAGCTACCCGTTTTGATTATTTCGGCGCTTGTAAAATAGTGATAGGGTGATAAATAGGTAAGAACTGTATAGCCCATTTTATTGGAAAAAGAACCGATTACATAACTGACGAAGGCAACAGCGGTGGCGACCAGCAGTGGTGCCCGGATGTATGGAAAGATAATTCCGGTAAAGAGACCAAAGGCTGCAAAGATCAGCTGGATAAAAACTATGCTGAAGGCAATTTGCGCCATGATAAGAAAATTATAATCTTCACCGGCACCAATTGCCATTCCCGTCCAGGAAGCCAGAAAATAAGTCAAGCCGATGATCAGGGTGGAGGATAGAATGGCGAGAATTTTAGAGATAAAGACTTTTCCCCTGCTATGTGGCTTGGTTAAAATGAAATCGGCCGTTTTCTGCATATATTCTTTGGTGATCATTTTCAAACCCATGTTCATGCCATTAATCGCACAGGCCAGGAAAACATAAAAGGTGAGAAAGGCATACGTACCGAGAGGAGTGGCGATCACATCAAGAGTAACGCCCATCGCTTCAAGCATGGGATTACCGCCAAAACCTTCAAGAACAGTGGTATCTGCAGATGCCATCATCCCAATATAGACCGGTAATATCAGCACAATCACCAGAAAGAGCGAGATCGACCAAATTATAATCGGGCCTTTGAGCTGCTTCATTTCATATCTGAAGATCGTCATTTTCGGACTCACCCCTTATTCGTAGTAGTGGAAAAATATCTCCTCAAGTGTGGGCTCTTCAATAAAAATATCATTAAGCTTTAGTTGGGCAATTTTTTCTACGATCAGATTTAAATCACCATGGAAAATAAAGGAAATCTGATTATTGCTTTGCCTGAAATCGGCAATCCCTTCGAACTCGAACAGTCCGGGGAGAGCCGGCTCAGTCAGGTTAAGCTCAACTTTCTTGAAACCTTTTTCGCGAAGCTCGCTAATATTTTGAACGTCGATTACCCGTCCTTCCTTTAAAATAGCGACCCGGTTACAGACCTTCTGGACATCACTTAATACATGGGAAGAGAATAATACGGTCATTCCCTTTTTATTCTCTTCCTTTAGAATATCGATGAAGGTCTGCTGAACAAGTGGATCCAGGCCGCTGGTCGGCTCGTCAAGTATTAGCAGCTTCGGCTGGTGCAGCAGGGAGGCAATAATGCCAACCTTCTTTTTATTACCATATGATAGGTTGCTAATTTTCTTTTTTAAATCGAGGTTAAATTTAGCGGCCAGCTCGGAAATGCGATCGGATGCGTTAACCTTATAGAGATCAGCAGTATATTGCAGAAGCTCTAAAGCAGTCATATTCTCGTAATAATAGGTTTCTGTGGGTAGATAGCCTACATCACCGGCTATCTTTTCTGCTTCCCTGATACAGTCTTTGCCGAATATTGAAGCGTTGCCTGATGTGGGGTGGAGCAAAGCCAAAAGGGTGCGAATCGTAGTTGTTTTCCCCGCGCCATTCGGGCCAATAAAACCGTAGATTTCGCCCGTTTCTACGGTGAAGCTGACTTTTTCAATTCCGCACTGTTTCCCGTAATATTTGGCCAGCTCTTTAACCTCAATCGCTTTTAGACTCATTGTTAACCCTCCCGGTTTTTACTTATATAAGGCTTTTCTCAAAAGAGTTAAATAATCACTTAGTTCTTTTTCTATCCTGTCGTAATGTGGTTCATAATCGGAAACCTTGCTGCCAAGACGGGCTAATTCTGCCGAGTATCCGTCAACTGTCCATAAAATTGTTCGCAGCGCTTTTTCCGGATCCAGATCATCACGAATTATTGACCTGTCTGCTCTTTCAAGCAGCCTTTGCTTAAGATCTTCCACCGGGTTTTGGAAATTGTGCAGTTCCCCGGGAAACACCTCGTGGAAAGAGAAAAAAGCGGAAGCAAGAAAACCGTAAACCAGGGGATGTTTATCAATTAGCTTGCGGGCGAGCATGGAAAGCTGCCAAATGTTTTCCAAAAAATCGCTGCTCTCAAAACGACTGGATTTATATTCCCCGCCAATAATTTCTATCGCATATTGGAAAATGAAAAAGAAAAGTTCTTTTTTAGTACCAAAATAATGAAAAAGCAAACCCTTGGAAATTCCGGCGCATTTAACGATCGTATCGGTGCTCGCATTGCGATAGCCTTTCATGAATTCCTGCATTGCAGCAAGGATGATCCGCTGGCGCTTTTCATTCTCAACGGTCATCACCTTATGTGCCTTAGTCTCTTCGCTGAGGTAATGCTCAAAGTCTAACAGCCTGTCTATATCATTAACCTCCATTCACACATTAAGGTGGAAAGTCGTGAATTGACTTGCCGGTCAAGATCACTTTTAGTTTAGCTCAGATTGACTGATTAGTCAATCTGCTTTCGCAGTAAAAGATTGCTTATTACCGGTCAACCGGTGTTCTCTTAATGATAGCGCCAGTGCCTTATGATAGAAAATGATCAACTGATATCTTATTTTTACGGCAAATTAAACAGCTAAATAGAATTACATCCATACCGGAAGGTAGCAATAAAAAAAAGCTGCCCCGTAGCGTTGGGAGCAGCTGTATATATTAACCTGTTTCTTTACTGGAAAGTAGTTTTTTATCCGGCGATATGTGTAGCGATAGCTTCAAATAGCCTAATAGGAATAAACTCCTCTTTGCAGACCGTTCATGATTGCTGAGAAGATTTTATTAGCGCGGATAGTAGCGCCTGTGAACCCGTCGACATCATCGACGAAATCGCCGGGTGAGTAAAGGTCGAAGATTGCCTCCACCGGTTTTCCGATCAAATAATCGATTGCCTGCTGGTGTTGTTCGGTCAGCCCGTAAGCAGGGCTGCCTTCTTCAATGCCCAGGTAGTCGACGCCGTCATAGGCAAGGCTGCGAAAAGTGATCGCTGAGAAAAGGCCGTTTTCAATATCAAATTGCACGCCCACCTGCTCTTCTCCCCGGTCCTGGTAAACTCCGCGGTATCGTCCGTCATCATACTGTAGTGCATCCGATTCTGGTTCATCCTCAATTGGTTCTTCTACCGGAGCTTCATCTGCCGGAGAGGTTTCTTCAACAGATTCGCAGCCTAAAAATAGAAAAAATCCAAATACAAGGATCAAAAGTATTAATGGTGTGAGAGGTTTCACTTGATCACGCTCCTTATCATTAATTTGTGAGTAATATGATAGCATAAGTTTTAATTGAGTGCAAAATTATTCTCACAAGTTAATGATTCAGAGAATTTTTCAACTTACGCGGAATAGCGCCATGGGTCACAGAAACGGGTCGCAGCAATACATAATTGGATGAGAAGGACGCAGGTTGCATATGGAAACTTACCTGCTCAATAGTGGTCCACTTTGCATTAAGACGATTGGGGTTTTTCCGTGCCGCTGATTTTCCTTAAAAGCCGGGCATGGCGGTGCTTTAATGCTTCTATGCAGGCTTCACCGTTGGTGAAGCAGTATGGCTTTTGGTTTACGACGGAAAGAGTTTCTAAGGTTAATTCAAGCGCTTTTCCAAAGTCTTTTACCCGGTGTTCGTAATATTTGGCCAGTTCGATTAAAGCAGTCGGGTTGGGCTTTCTGCTGTCAGCGAGGGCCAGCCAGATTTCAACCGCTTCTGCCCATTGCCCCAGGCGTTTGTAGTAGAAAGAAAGTTCCAGGGCGGCTTCTGTGGCAAGCAGATCATCGTTACCAGCGGCTGCATCGCTTAAATAGCTTATGCCTTCAGCTACCCGCCCCGCTCTGAGACAGAGGCGTCCAAGAGCAAGAGCTTCTGCGGGGTGTTCAACATTCTGGCCGGCTCCGAGGCAGGCTATTCTTTCCAGTAGCGTAACCATGGAGAGAATATCGAGCACATTATGATGAAATACCTGCTTCAAGCGTGCGGTTTTGCCGCGGCGCAGATAGTCGAAATAAACAGCAGGTATTTCAGCGCCGGGAATATCGTCATAGCGATGTAACCCGAGCAGGCTCTCTTCGATCGAACGCAACGAACGCGATTCCAGGCGTTTTTTCCAGAGAACCCTGGCACATTGCAGCAGGTCGAGATGCTGCTCTGGCACTGTTTGCCTGAATCCTGCCAGCATCTGCGGGTCTGGATAAGCGGCAGATCAAACATTTTG
>JAHYJM010000007.1 GCA_019428945.1 Bacillota bacterium
ATAAAACATCTATTCAAATTTAATTCTCGGATTAGCTACAGCAATCAATATATCAGCCACAATGTTGGCAACAATAACACAAATAACAAGGAATATGAGCATTCCCTGGACCATAGGGTAATCACGCATCAAAATCCCCCTGACCAGCAGCTGACCCATCCCCGGCCGGGCAAAAACCATTTCTAGAGCAACACTCCCGGCAAGAAGCCAGCCAAGACTGAGGCCCATAATTGTAATCACAGGAAGCAGGGCATTACGCAGAGCATGGCGATAGATGACTACCCGTTCCGATAAGCCTTTGGCCCGAGCAGTCCTGATGAAATCCTGCTGCATTACTTCAAGCATGCTCGAGCGCATAACCCGGCTAATCAGAGCAGCCCCGGCTGTGCCGAGAGCAACTGCAGGAAGAATTAACTGTGCAAAAGTGCCATACCCCGAAGTTGGAAGAATAGGCAATTTCACAGCGAAGGCGAGCATCAGCAAAATACCGAACCAAAAAGCAGGTATAGATACCCCCAAAAGTGATCCGAAAAGAGCAACCTGATCAATAATAGATCCATGTTTAACTGCAGAAATAATACCCGCCGGAATACCGATCGCTAATGATACAAAAAGGGCAGCCAGGCTCAGCTCAAGCGTAATGGGCAGAGATATCCTGATCAGATCGGCAACAGGCCGGTTCCTTGTTATAGACATGCCAAAATCGCCCTTTATGATTCGGCCGAGAAAGGTAAAATACTGAACATAGGCAGGTTGATCAAGACCCCAGTCCCGGGTGATCCTTTCAATCCTCTCCGGCGTAGCTCTCTCCCCCGCCAGAAGCAGGACAGGGTCTCCCGGAGTAAGCTGCAGCATTAAAAATACTATTAATGATGCAACAAGAAGGACCGGTATTATTCCCAGTAATCGTTTGATAAAATATGATAGCATTTTCTCACTCCTCCCCAGACCGTTCCGGGTCAAAGGAACAGACAGGTCCTTCGCTTTTATCTACCAGATGGCAGGCAACAAAATGCCCACTGCCGCAATGATCAAATGAAGGCTCAACTTCTCTGCATATATCTTCGGCCAGCCAACAACGGGTATTAAAACAGCAGCCCAGACCACGATCTTGCGCACTGGGCACGGAACCTTCAAGGATTATTCTTTTCTTTTCCAGCCTCGGATTTGGTACGGGTACAGCCGATAAAAGCGCCTTTGTGTAAGGGTGCAGTGGCGCGCTGTATAAATCAACCCTGTGGGCAAGCTCAACAATTTTGCCAAGGTACATAACTGCGATACGGTCAGATATGTGCTTTACCACAGAAAGATCGTGCGAAATAAAGAGGTAAGTTAAACCAAACTCTTGCTGTAAATCTTCAAGCAGGTTGATTGTTTGAGATTGAATTGACACATCAAGAGCTGAAACCGGTTCATCGCAGACAATAAATTTAGGGTTTAGAGCAAGCGCTCTGGCCACACCGATTCGCTGCCTCTGTCCACCGGAAAATTCATGAGGAAAACGCTTTGAATGTGAGGGGCTCAACCCTACGACTTCAAGCAACGAGGCAACTCTCGTTTTCAGTTCGGCCTTTTTATGAACACCATATATGATCAGCGGTTCAGAAACTATTTCTTCAACCGTCATTCTCGGGTTTAATGAATCGCAGGGATCCTGGAATATTATTTGCATGTTTCGACGGAAATCGCGAAGATCTTTTTTCGACAGGTTAAACACATCAGTATCTTCAAAATAGACATTCCCGGATGTAGCTTTCTCCAGGCAAATGATCACACGGCCCAATGTCGTTTTACCACAACCCGATTCACCAACGAGACCCAATGTTTCTCCCCTCAGGATATCAAAACTTACTCCATCAACAGCTTTCAAAAAATCGCTTTTGAGCGACATAAGCCCTTCTCTTACCGGAAACCATTTTGTAAGCTGATCCACTTTGATTAAAGTTTCAGCACCAACTGTCACTTCCAGTTCGGTGATGTTCAAATTAAACCAGCCTCCCTTCGGGTTTTTTATCGGCAACAAGCCAGCAGCTCACGCTGCGATTTTCTCCCAGGTTAGTAATATGTGGCTCTTCCATTCTGCATTTTTCCATAGCAAAATTACAGCGGGGGTGAAACTTACAGCCCTGGGGAAGGGAGGAAAGATCAGGCACTGTGCCAGGAATTACCTGCAGCCGATCCTTGATTTCGTCTATCCTGGGAAGTGAATCCAGAAGACCGCGGGTATAGGGATGTTTGGGATCCTCAAAGAGAGTAATCACATCAGCCTCTTCAACTATTTTGCCACCATACATAACAATTACCCTTTCAGCAACTTCGGCTATGACACCGAGATCATGGGTGATAAACATAATTGCTGTGCCGATTTCTCTTTTTAGTTTTTTCATCAGCTCCAGAATCTGTGCTTGTATAGTTACATCGAGGGCAGTGGTCGGTTCATCGGCGATCAGCAGTTTAGGATTGCATGAAAGAGCCATGGCGATCATCACCCGCTGTCGCAGGCCGCCTGAAAGTTGAAAAGGGTAAGACCTGAAACGCAAATCTGGTTGGGGGACACCAACCAGATCAAACATCTCTATCGTTTTTTCTTTTGCTTTTTGCTTTGATAGATTCTGGTGCAGACGGAAAACTTCAACCAACTGATCCCCGACTGTCATTACAGGGTTTAAAGAAGTCATCGGTTCCTGGAAGATCATCGAAATATGATTTCCTCTGACTTTACACATTTCATGATCATTCTTCTGAAGGAGATCTTCATTTTCAAAAAGAATCGTTCCTGCTTCGATTTTACCAACGCGTTTGGGGATTAATCCCATCACGCTTAGCGAGGTCACGCTCTTGCCGCATCCCGATTCACCCACAATGCCAAGGGTTTCACCACTCTTGATCTTAAAGCTAACCCCATCAACTGCTTTTACTACTCCGCCGAAAGTATAAAAGTATGTTTTCAGGCCATTTACATCCAGCAGATTATAATTAGAACCTAAATTCATCAAATTCCACCTTTCTAAAACCAATCAGCAGCGGTAATAATATACTTTGGGGTGCCGGGAATCCGGCAAACATTAACTTACAGATTAATAGGCTATTGTTCGCGATTAACATAATAATTCCCTGCAAAAATTATTATTTTCTCATAAAACTGTATTAAATGCAGATTCCACTATCTTTAAAGATTCGCTTAATCCAACTGGAAAATACAAATTAAAAGAACTTTTGTATCTGGAGGTAAAAAAAGAAGAATATAGAGGAAGGTAATCAGGAAGATTGCAGAAGCGCCCGGGCCGGAAGAGCTTCAACACCTTCTATCTTCAGCGGCATTAAAATAAGGGTGTAATCACCGGCTGGAACTTCAGCCAGCCGCAAACCTTCCAGGATCCAGATACCGGCTTTCAGCAGAGTTTTATGGGTATCATGCTCAGGTTGATCTCTTTCAATACCGAGGGCATCAATACCCACCCCTGCAACCCCTTTTTCTGTCAGGTATTCTGCCCCGCTTTTTTCCAGAAAAACAAATGAAAAATCGAAAATATCGTTTAAGGAATTTACTGTTTTAAGCAGAACAGAGCTTCCGGGCCTGATTAATGCTGCACCTGGAGGCGCTGTTTTTTCTTTCTCTTTCAGGTCAGAAACAGTGATTCGATCCCGGGAGAGCGAAGTAAAATCGAGAAGAACAGCGGAAGTGAAAAAGTTTTCTTCACTCCATGATTCCGATGAATCTCCATCCGGAATCATATGCCTGGGCATATCAACGTGGGTACCGGAATGCAGGTCAAAATCGAGGCGGGTTTCATAGACTGAACCACTTTTAAAATCACTGCTAATTGTAAAGCGGGGTTTTTTATCATCCCTGTTCTTATACACGGTCATGTCAGGCTTTATAGCCATCGAAATGTCGTAGAGAACCATTTAACAAACCTCCATTTACAGCCAGTGTAAAATATTTATGAGAACTCAGCTCCACCACTGCAGCCCAAGATCGGTAAGCATCCGGTCAGCTTCAGCCGGGCCCCAACTCCCTGGTTTATATGTATAACCATTTCGGGCTGACAGTTCATGACCCTTGCAGATGCTATCAACCAGGTCCCAGGACTTTTCAATTTCATCCCAACTGGTAAAGCGCGATTTGTCACCGGCAATGGCATCGGCAATGAGCCGCTCGTATGCTTCGGGGGTATTGATACGGTAAGCGCAGGGCTGACAAAAATCCATTGTAGCAGGAACGATCTCGTTTACGGTTGCCGGTTTTTTTATATTAAACTGAAAGGCGACCCCTTCCTTCGGCTGCACTTTTAAGGTAAGCAGATTAAGCAGACTGCTATCATCAACGCCAAGTCCTTCGATGATATTTCCGGTATAGCTGGCAGCCGGTTTCTTAAATTGAATTGATATACGGGCCTGTTTCTCCTCAAGATATTTGCCGGTGCGCAGAAAAAATGGCACACCCTGCCAGCGAGGTTTATCAACAGCAAGTTTCAGGGCTGCATAGGTTTCAGTCAGGGAATTTTCCTCTACATCTCTTTCCTGTCTGTAACCATCGTACTGACCGAGAATAATATTGTTCCCGGGGTCGCGAACAGATATCTTTAAGGAGCGGCTCCAGATAGGTAAAAGTTTCTTTAGGAGCGCCAATCATCATGCAGGCCTCTTTACGGGCGCCTTCAGGACCACCGCTGATACCGGCGTCAACGTAAACAAGTTTATGTTCCTCTAACCCTTCTGATCGTCTTAAGGAATCGTGATAATGAGAATTTCCGCCGTCGACAATAATTTCGCCAGGGCTTAGCAGGGGTATAAACTGGTCGATCATCCGGTCGACGGGATCACCGGCGGGCACCATAAGCCAGATCAGTTTTCTTGCGCTGAACATTTTGGTAAAAGCCACCGGATCACTTATGCCTTCAATATTATCACCTGAAACAGCTGCAGCCTTAACAGAACTGCGGCTTAAAGCAAAAACCCTGTGCCTCTTTTCAAGCATATTTAAAGCCAACGGGTAGCCCATCTTACCCAGACCGACTAAGCCAATTTCCATCGAAAACACCTTTTCTCCTTTTATTACTACTATCTTACCTTAAAACCTGCCGCTCAACAAACAAGAAAAAAACAGGCCCGTTATAACAAACGAACCTGTTTGAGCTACAAGAAGGGGTTGTGGTATTTTTAACCTTCTTTAATTTTGATCGTTCTGCTCTTCAGTTCATCGATCTTCGGCATTTCAATTTTCAGAACCCCGGATTTGAAGCTGGCTTCAACCTGATCGGCTTTTATCGGTACCGGCAGCTTGAAGCTGCGGTAGAAATTGCCTGCAGTTCGTTCCTGCCAGAGCAGATCACCTTCTATTGATTGCAGTTTCACTTCACCGGTAATTGTCAGAGTGTCATTATTGGTGGTGACCTCAACATCAGTTATCTCTGCACCAGGCAGATTAACCAGGGCTACAAGCGATCCTTCAGTATTGAAGAGATCAACCTGCGGATAAGAACTTTGCCCGCCTACCGGCCAGTTGCGGAAGAAGGCATCAGCAAATACCTGATCGATTCCGGAGCGAATTCGATCCATTTCATTACCGGAATTTCTCCTCACAATATCTTTCATGATGGTTATCCCTCCACATCAGTAGTTATTATTAGCACTCTCTATCTTAGAGTGCTAATAATATTATGCAAAGTATTTTTTAGGCGATCAAGTATTAAATATCGGGGAGAACAGTTATAATCAAATGATTTTAGCTAAGAATAGAGCTTATAACCACATTTCTCATTTTATCTTTAAATTTCACTTAATATCACCTTGTTTCTTTTAAGTCCACCTGTTGACCTAAAATCTCTGTTTCACACCCTAAATTAAAGTATACTGATTTAGGGTGCATCTAATTATTGCCGGTTAAGCAATGGGGTAAACGGATCATATGACTTGGGTCCTGCAGGAAATCAGCTGTTTCTGTTGAAATATTTAACAAGCATAAATATTATGCCCTAAATAATTGTTAGGAGGGAATAAAAATGCTTCTAGCCAGAGATATTATGACCGCACCGACAATTTCCATAAATCAGGGTAAAACTGTTAAAGTGGCGCTGGATCTGCTTGCCGAACACAATATCAGCGGTCTACCCGTTGTAGATGATGATGAGAATGTTGTGGGTGTTATATCCGGCAGCGATATTATGCGTTACTCCCAGAATAAAAAAGTATTACCGTCAAGCAGCACTTCTTTCTGGGTTTCACCTTACAGCGAAACAGATGATATAGCAACCATCCGGAACGGTTTCGAGGCTCTACACAGAACAATCATCAAAGATGTGATGACCAAGAAGGTTTACACTGCCAACTTTGATACTCCTATATCAGAAGTGGCGCAACTGATGATAAAACGTAAAATAAACCGCGTTCCCGTCGTTACCGACGATAAAAAACTGGCCGGTATTATATCCAGGGCCGACCTGGTTAAATTTATGGCAGAAACAGAGAATTAATTTACTGCACGTCAAATATTTAACCCCTTCCAATAATTAATGCTGGGAGGGGTTTTTAGATCTTAATAGGCTTTAATTTGGCCTGATAATAACCAGCGAAATAACAGCCGTACAAAAATCTCAGAGTAAGTAAGCTATGTTCTTATTCTTATAGATTATCAAGCACTTCCCTCTTGATAAATTATTTCACCAACTTTTTCTGCGATTAAGAGCAGATGTTTTTCGAGATATGCCTGTTCCCCCCAGTTCATCTCAGACAACCATTTTGAAGCAAAACTATTTATTGAAAGCTCTTTGTCTTGGCGTTCTTCATAGGAATCGAATAAAGAAAAGAGTAACCTAAGAATATGATCGCTAAGTGAACCTACCCACCAAGCTCCTGGCAGGTATGATCCTGATCTACTCTTATTAAACCTCATAGAAACAACTGCTTGAGGAATAAAATCAAATCTTTCCTCTTCTACAATATTGCAATTTGGACAAGGCACTTTTTCATCATAAGGTATATATTGTGCTTTGCAATTACTACAAGAATGATCGTAGTTTATATGTAGGGTCATTATTTATACCTCCGATGAATTAGTAACTCAACTGTTCATTCTATTATCCTGGAATATCGTGACATTAATAGGTTATTAAACCAACCTATACCTTGTTGTGATACCTTTTCTTTTTAAAAAGCTCTCAGAACGCCCCAGGTTAGGTCTGAGGGGTATTAAGGATAGAGAGATTCAGTACACCTTATGTTTCTGATAAAAGCCTAATAGGTCATCAGCCATCTTCATGATTACCTCTTTTAATTCAAGCTTCCCTACCCACTCTTCTGGAATACTGCTCAAACCAAGATAAGCTCCTACTATGTTTCCTGTTATCGCTCCAGTGCTGTCGCTATCTCCGCTGTGATTAACCGAAGCAACAATTGCTTTTCTATAATCATCTTTATGTTTTAAAGAACAATATACTGCAATAGCCAGAGACTCTTCACCGACCCAGCCTTCTCCAAGGATCTTTATTGCTTCACTATCTGGCAGTTCACTATCAACCAGCTCTACTGCTTTCTCAAGGATTACAGCACATTCTTCATGCCCTTCATGAGTTTTAAGAGCTGCCAATGCTCCTTCTACAGCTTCTTCAAGATTACTACCTTCAATAGTTGAAGCGATAATATATGCTAAAGCTCCTGCTGACAGATAACCTGAGGGATGACCATGTGTGATAACAGCAAATTCAGCTCCCATCTCGAACGCTTTCTCTTTTGGGTAAGCCAAACCTGCTGGAGCTACTCTCATCACTCCTCCGCAGCCTTTACTATTATTTAAAGGTTTTTCTAAAGTTCCTTTTTCTTTACTTAAAAGAGCCGATAAGCAAGTATTGCCCGGAGCTCTACTAGCATGAAGTTCTTTTTCTTCCAACAACCAGCCATCATAAATCTCGTTGAACTCTTCAAACTTAGGATAGCCCTGAGTTATTAACCATCTGAGGTAGGCATGGGATACACTTAATGATGCTTGTTCAATCCTATTACCGCTATTATTGCTATCAGCTCTTAAGATACCTTCTGCTGTAAACAAGGTCATCTGGGTATCATCTGTTATCTCTGCCAAGCCTGATTCACCACAAACTAAATCAGTGATGCCTGCTTCTCCATATTTCTCCCTAATAGCATCGATACTGAGAAATTCAACAGCAGAACCGAACGCATCTCCGATTGCTCCTCCTATTAGGCATCCCCTGTAATGCTCCTTATTTTTTTTCATGGTCAGCAAGATACCTTCCTATATGTGGTAAATTCCATCCATTTTTATTGACCGATTTCAAATTATTCAATAACTGAGGGTTTCAAACACATTAAACTGGCTCAGCATATTTTCAAGCTTATCTAATTCAGGGTTTTTTAGAATGAAGTCTTCAAGCAATTCTTCCTCATTACAATCATTCATTAGGAGAACCTCCATCAATTGTGAGGCTTATATAAACTAAATGACTTTATTATCGGGGTCACGCAATAATCATAATATATGGACACTTACTTCACGATTTAATGGAAGTAGTAAGTTTTTGACCCAAACCCGTTATAATTAGACACGTTTAATGGCTACCTCGGCTCCACTATTAATCTGATAGCCGTTCTTTCCTCACCATCGATCTCAACATCACAAAAAGCAGGGATACAGATTAAATCTATCCCTCCAGGAGCAACAAAACCTCTGGCAATTGCTATCGCTTTTATCGCTTGATTAAGTGCACCTGCTCCGATAGTTTGCAGTTCTGCTTTCCCCTGTTCCCTGATTGTTCCTGCTAGTGCTCCTGCTACTTTGTTCGGATTTGATTTTGTTGATACTTTCAGTACTGGGGTCATTAGTGTAGGTGAGCCTCCTTTGAAGTTATTAATCATTGCCGTAATCCGATATTATTTTTTTGAGCATGAACCATTCCTTACAATAAGAATATATAGAATAGTAATTCAATATTACAAAGCTATTTCCTTTTTGCTGGTAAATATAAGATTTTAATATCTCTTATTATCTATTTTACATACCTGGGGGGACATATATGTCTGTTGGATAGATATAGGGGAAGAAATTAAACGTTTTTTAATATCGGGTAATCGGTTATGACGTTAACATGCACAAAGACATTTAACCTTCTAAATAGCTATCAATGTATAATATCTCATCAGTATCTAATATATTATTAATCTGTTCAGCAAAACTCTTTTCCTTAAAGGATCTGCCATAAAAGTAGTTAATTCTTCTGAAACACCTTCGCATGTATTACACCTCTTGATAAATGCTTTTATTAGATATTTGTGTTCCTCCAGAGTTGAATCTGCAATTCCTCGTGATTTCCTAAATAATAAAAACTGAGATAGGGCTTGTTCCATACTTACATCTTGTTTGCCAATATTTAGCAATTTTGCCATATAAAAAACCCTCCCTATTTTTGCTCTGGGAAGGTGTTTTGGCGGCACTAGCCATTGCTTCATTTGAATTTTCTCGAATTTTGACAATGCCCATTATACTTGAATGGAGCGGGTGATGGGAATCGAACCCACGTATCTAGCTTGGAAGGCTAGGGCTCTACCATTGAGCTACACCCGCATGCTGCTGCTCTTTTTTCTTCTTAATAATATAAACGTTTCGGGCAGGGAATGCAAGCCTTTTTAACAACGAAACATCTCAATCAATCAGATTGGATGCAGGAATATTATTCGTATTTATCGAAAAATATAGAAGATTGGTTATATATCCCTGATCGGAGGAGTTATAATGCGAAAGAAATGGCTTTTAGCTTTAATTCTTATTGTATTTATTTCCCTGTTAATCATAACCGGGATAATAATTCAGGTTGTGCGCGGCAGCCTGCCTGAAACCAGTGGAACGATAAAAACAGGTGTCAAGAATAAAGTTGAGATCTACCGTGATCAATACAGTGTGCCTCATATAATAGCGGACACTATGGAAGATTTGTTTTTTGCACAGGGTTACGCTCAGGCCCAGGACCGTCTCTGGCAAATGGATATGAGCAGGCGCGGCGTGGGAGGAAAACTTTCTGAAATATTAGGTGAAGATATGTCAGAAACAGATCTCTTTACCTTAACAGTAGGGTTTTACCGCGCTGCTGAAAATAATTTAACTCTTCTGGATCCGGAAGCATTGGCACTGCTCGAAGCTTATGCAGAGGGAGTTAATGCCTTTATAGCAGACAACTCAGATCGCCTTCCCCCCGAATTCAGGCTAATCGGTTACAAGCCAGAGCCGTGGAAACCTCTTGACAGTCTTGCAATTGCAGTCTACATGTCATGGTATTTAGGGGGGAATATGCAGACCGAGCTTTTTCACAGCGCCCTGATAGAAGTGGTTGGCACCCCGCTTACCAGTGAAATCTTTCCTGATTACCCTGACTATGGTCCTATCATTGCTCCTGGTGATAACCTGGCAAAACAGGAATACACTGAAGTAAATGTTGAAGGCCTGATCGCTCTTTCAAGAATTGCTGAATTGAGTGGAAAAACAAAATATGTTCCCGGCCTCGGCTCAAATAACTGGGTGATCAGCGGTGACCTGACTCCGGAAGGCGGAGCCATACTGGCTAACGATATGCACCTTGCGATGGGGTTACCTTCTATTTGGCACCAGGCTCATCTGATTATCCCTGACCGGTTCAATGTTACAGGGGTTATGTTTCCTGGCATTCCCGGTATTATTGTCGGGTTCAATGAAAATATAGCATGGGGTGTAACCAATACCGGGCCTGATGTGCAGGATTTGTACCGGCTTGAACTTAACCCTGATAACACACATCAATACCGCTATCTTGATCAGTGGGTCGACGCAGAAATTATTCGCGAAGAATTCTGGGTAAAGGGAGAAGATAGGCCAAGAGAGATTGAGGTTATGATCACCCGGTTTGGGCCGGTAATAAGTTCTGTTGTTGAAATTGAAACTCCGCTTAGCTTACGCTGGGCAGCGCTTGAAGGAACTAAAGAGTTCAGAGCAATTCTGGATCTTATGTCAGCGGCCGACTGGAACGACTTCACTACTGCGCTTGAAAACTTCATGGTTCCAGCTCAAAACTTCGTCTACGCAGATGTTAATGGGAATATTGGTTATCGTGCAAACGGGCTTATCCCAATTCGCCGCAGCGGAAATGGCCTTCTGCCTGCAGATGGCACTACAGATGAATTTGAGTGGACCGGTTATATACCATGGGATGAACTGCCAACGCTCTACAACCCTCCGGAAGGCATAATTGTTACAGCCAACCACCGCATCACTGATGATGATTACCCCTACTTCATCACTACCTCCTGGGCACCCCCATACAGGGCGATGGGAATCTGGCGGGAATTTGAAGGGGCAGAGAACTTTACACTTGAAGATATAATCAGAGCCCAAACCAGCTTCTACAATACTCAGGCAGAAACTCTGGCTCCAGTGCTGACAAGGGCGCTGGAAGAAGCAACCCTGGAAGAAGCTGAGTTGAGCGCAGCGGAACTTTTTATGGAATGGCTGGAAAGCCCCTATGAAACTGTTGATTCAGTCGGCGCAACCATATATAACTGTCTTTATGCCCAGATGCTTGAGAAAACGTTTGCTGATGAAATGGGTGAAGAGCTTTACGAACGCTTTCTGCATAACAGGGCCAGTTCAAATGCATTTGATCGGATGCTTCTTAGCGGTGAATCGGGCTGGTTCAACAATGTCAGCACAGAGGAAACAGAAACCCGTGATGACATGATAGAAGAAGCTTTTAAATCAACTGTTGCATTCATCAGTTCGGAATTGGGCGCTGACCAGGCCAATTGGAACTGGGGAGAACTTCACACAATTACACTGAAGCATAATATGGGCTCAGTAGCTCTGCTGGCCCGCTTTTTCAACCGCGGGCCCTACCCGGTCGGCGGCAGTTTTCATACACCTGCTAATATGAGCTACCTGTTGACTGAACCCTTCGAGGCAACTCATTCCGCTCCCTGGCGTTACATGATAGATCTAAGCAATCACAGGGCCATAGATGCCTTAGCCGGGGGCAATTCAGGTCATCTTCTGAGCGATCATTATGATGACCAGACTAATATGTGGTTAAACGGTGAATATAAAAATATGATCTTCTATCCGGACGAAGTCAGATCATTAACCGAAAAACTTGTGCTCGAACCGAAATGACATAGCTGCAGAAATTATGATAACCTATAGAGAAAGATACTTCACTTGCAATTATTAGAAAAGAGGTTTTCTTATGGCGCGTAAAATAGCTTTGATCACCGGCGGAGGAGACTGCCCGGGCATAAATGCATTTCTTGCATCAGCGGTGCGAAGAGGTAACCGGGAATATGGCACTGAGTTTATAGGAGTGCGCAATGCTTTTGCCGGCCTGGCGGCAGATAATCTTGATAATCATCTTCTATCCCTGGATACTGAAAAAGTAATCGGCCTGGAAAACCGGTCGAGCACAATCCTTGAATCATCTCGCTTCAACCCATTTACAATAGAAAATGAAGCGATCGGTTACCCTGAAAAGATTCTGGCGAACCTGAAGCGAATTGGTGTGGACGGAATATTGGGCACCGGCGGCAACGATACCATTTTGTCGGCTATGCGTTTGGAAAAGCGTGGTTTCCCGACTGTTATGGCCCCTAAAAGCATTGATAATGATGTCTCCGGAACAGATGTCATGCTCGGTTTCCGCACAGCGATCTTTTTCGGGGCACAGGCGGCAAGAAGCACTGCCGATTCAGCCCGCGCTCACCGGCGGATCTCACTGGTTGAAGTGATGGGAAGACATGCAGGATGGCTGGCCCTGGAAATCGGGGTTGCTTCGGGGGCTGATCTGATCACCATTCCCGAGCGCCCGGTAAACCTGGGTGAATTCTGCACAGAAGTTGGTCGGTTATACAGCGACAGGCAATATGTTAACCTGGTTGTTGCAGAAGGCACCAGCATTGCCTGCAGTGACCCTGTAATCCTCAGGGCTCAAAAAGAGAGCGATGTTGTTCGCTCCCTGATGGAAGAAACTCCAGAGCTGGATACTTTCGGCAATCCGAAGCTGGGAGGGATATCACAGATTCTCAGGCGTGTGCTGAGAATAGAGCTCGGCCTGAAAAAGATCGAGGAAATCAGAACAACTGACCTCGGTTTTACTTTACGCGGACTCGCTCCGGCAGCTGATGATATTATTCTCGGGATCAGGTTTGGCATCCGGGCAGCAGATATCCTGCTCGGCGAAAAACGTTCAGGTGTTATGGTCGGCATCCATGGTCTGGAAATAGGCGAGGTACCTTATGAACAGGCTTTAATACCGAAAACAGTAAACCGCTCTGATCGGGAGCTTCAGGCTCTGGGTGTATTTATCTCATCAGGCTGCGTTAACCAAATGTAAATTAAAGGCATGATTAATCATTCTCATTGCAGCAGGATAAGGCCAGAATTTCAACAAGATCCAAGACCTTTCTGCCCTCCTGCAGCAGTCCTTCCCGGCAGAAAGGGCAGGCGGTGGCGATAGTTGCTACCGGTGAGAAATCATTTAAACGGCGTGCTGCGACAGCAGCAGCGGTAACCGGAAATGAGAGCTGAAACATTCTGCCGCCACCGCAGCAGTGTGTCTCTTTTCCGTTGTAAACAGGCTCTTCAATCGTAATTCCCGGAATTTTATGGATCAACTCGCGCGGCTCAGATATTTTTTCAGCCGTCCTGGCCCAGATACAGGGGTCATGATAGCTGATTTTTTTAAGTTCAATAAATTCAGGCTTAAGCTGCCCTTCTTTAATCAAGTTTAAAAAATAGGTAGATCCGTCAATTATTTTCACAGGAAGCTCATGCCCCCAATAAGGATAGCGCTCGCTGAATGTCTGCCAACACTCGGGGCAGCCGGTAACTAAAACTTTAGCTCCGCTTTCAGCGATCTTCCGGCAATTTTCTGCTGCCAACTGGCCAGCCAGTTCCAGATCTCCCCAGGTTTCAGCGGGATAACCGCAGCAATCTTCACTTATCAGCGTATAAGAGACCCCGGCTTTTTTCAACAGCTGCTGAGCCGCATCCAATACCCCGGGGTTATTGGCCAGGGTGGTGCACCCGGCATAGTAGACAACTTCGGCTTCTTTCGCGACTTTAACTGCCTGATCAGCTGTTTTCTGTCCATAAGGGCTCCCATAGCGTTTCAGGTTATTCAGGTAAGGCTCCCATGAAGGCAGGCTGAATCCGGCTTTCTTTTCCCCGGTACGCGAGTATAGAAGCTCATCACAAAGATTTAAATCGGGGAAGGGGCACAGAACCGTGCAGTTGCGGCAGCCGAGACAGTTTGAAACCGCTTCAAGCAGTTCACTGTTCCAGACCATAAAATCCTGCTGAACCTGGGCTGCAAGCCTTGCTTTACCGGCAGGGGCTACCGCTTCGCGCCCGGTAACCTGCAGCACAGGACAGTCACAGCGGCAAAGGTTAGGACATAAAGCGCAGTTTAAAAGCTGCTCCAGATCAACTTGATTTATTTCTGCCATGTCGACACCTCCGCTAGTCCCAGTTTACCGGGGTTCATAATATTGTTCGGGTCAAGCGCTTTTTTAATGCTGCGCAGCACTTCCAGACCTGCGCCATGTTCGTCTTTCATCCAGAGGCCGCGATGCAAACCGATACCGTGATGGTGAGAGATTGCCGCCCCTTCGGCCAGGCAGGCTTCCATCGCCGCCTGCCAGATTCTCTTGTAGAAACCAATCTTATCATCTCCGGGGAAACCGACTGTTGTCAGGTAGAGCGCTGCTCCGTCAGGATATACATGAGAGTAATGGCCGGAGGCGAGCATGGTCCCTTCCACCGCCATCAAGGCTTGCTGCATGGCGATATAAGTGGAATGGGCATTGTGCCAGTTAGCAGAGACCTCAATAGTGTCAAGGACAGCCCCCTTCTGAAAAAGGGTCGATGCAACGCTGACATCAAATCTTTTCTTCAGCCAGTGTTCCACATGCGTAGGTCCTTCTTCAATTGCACCGTGCGCCATGGCAATCTTTTCAATAACCGCCGCTTCCGCATCCACTATCTTACTGTTCCCTTCTATGAGCAGAATCAGACCGCAGCGTTTATCACCAAGTTCGGGAAAATGATGACCCGTTTCCTGGGCATCATAAAGACGGACAACAGCAGGGCGCGCACCGCTGTGCATCACCAGACGGATTGCTTGCAGCGATTCTTCCAGGTTTTCAAATGTATAAGTAACCATGTGCCGTTTTTCCGGCAGGGGCCAAATCCTCAGGGTTGCAGCTGTAATGATCCCGAAAATTCCCTCCGAACCGAGAAAGAGCTGATCAACCCTGGGACCGGTGGCAGTACGGGGCACACTGCGTCCGCTGAAGATTGTGCCATCCGGCAAAACCGCTTCAAGAGTAACAGCAATATCTTCAATTTTCCCATACCTTGTTGAAAACTGCCCGGCAGCCCGACAGGCCAGCCAACCGCCAACTGATGAACAGCGCAGCGACTGGGGGAAATGACCGCCCGTGTAACCTTCCCTGTTCAGATTTTCTTCATAAAGGGCGCCATTCATGCCGCATTCCACGTTAACCATGAGGCTCTCTTTATCTATGGAACGAATCCGGTTCATTTTTTTCAGATCAATCATAACCCCGCCGTAAATGGGGACTACTCCTCCCATGGTTCCGCTGCCTTCGCCATAGGGAATGACCGCTACTTTTAGTTCATTGGCAAGCTTCAGCAGCGCTGCAGCGTCTTCTGTGCTGCAGGGCCACACAACCAGCTGGGGCAGAGCCGGCACAGAACCTTCAAGCATCCAGATGCTATTAACGGGCCAGAAATCGCGGCAGGTCGAGAGCAGATCTGCCTGGTCTGAAGAAACATTATCTTCACCAATTATTTCTAATGCCTTACGGGAAAATTTTTCAATTAGTGGCTGTTCAACCCGGCTTTCCTGAACAGTTGTCGGTATATAATCGTTCACGAAATCACCCCCCTGAGGGATATTATTCTGTAAGCAGATTAGATAACCTTCCAGGGTTTATCTGAAATTTAACTTTGCTTCAACTGCTGGCTTATTATGTTTTTGTTTACTCCTTGTTAATTGCTTTTTAGTATTTTAATAAGAGAATATTTCAATCATGTCTCAGGGAGGTGCAAAGATTAAAGATCAGTTTGTTTGTAATTACCAATTTGAAAGGAGTAGAAAATGATTACTGAAGAGATAAAAACCAGATTTATTCAAGCAGTAAAAGATGGCTGGCAAAATGGCAACCTTGATGCATGGGATATGTTTTATGCTCCCGACTGTGTTTTTCATAAACCTCCCTTCCCTGACACAACAGGGCTGAAAAATGTAAAAGAGTCAAGGAAAGATACACTCAAAGCATATACAGATATCAAAGTAGAAATTGACGGCCTGATTGCAGAGGGCAATATGAGTTCGTGGCAAAGCACATGGCAGGCCACTCACAGCGGGCAATCAGCAAGCCTGCCCATCCCCCCGACAGGAAAAAGGGTTACACTGTCAAGCTGTCTCGTTAATCGTTGGCAAGATGGTAAGATTGTCGAAGAATGGGAATACTCCGATCACCTCGGGTTTTTACAGCAGCTCGGTATAGTTCCCCAGATGGGTTGAATTTCATCTTTTTTACCTAAATTCATCTTTTTTTATGAAGCACGGTTATTCAACACGTGCTTCATATCTTTTAGCTTCCTTATTCTATTGCCATGTCTTAAATTATATAGTATATTATAAATGTCTATTTTTCTAAATATTGTGATAACGTTTACATTCTTCCTGGTGCAAAGCTCGCGAGATTTTAGGCTGGGGCTGTTAAAATGGCTGAAATTTTGCTCAGCAAGTTGATGCCACCGGAAAAAAGTCCATCTCTGCTTTACAGGGAAAGGTTAGTTGGAGTTTTAAAAAAAGACTTTACACCAAATATCATCATTATAACCGCCCCTGCCGGATACGGTAAAACAGTATTGGCCTTCCAACTTTGCCAGGAGTTTAACAGCCCGCTTGTCTGGATTCACCTCGATAAACGAGATAACGATCCAACCCATTTTATGCAATTTATAATTAAAGGCCTTCATCAGCACTGGCCGGATTTATGTTCGCGCATTATGCAGTTAAGCAGCCAGCCGGAAACTATTATCAAGCAACCTCTGTTCATTGCCACTCTGCTTATTAATGATTTAATATCATCAGGGGCAAACCCGGTAATTGTTCTGGATGACTACCATGAAATAAAAGAACCGATTATACATACAATAACCCAGGAGATCATGGACCATCTTCCTCCCAATGTAACTATGATTATGACATCTCGAACTGCAGTGCCTCTTTCCCTGGTCCGGCAGTACATTTCAGGTAAAGCCCGACAAATTAACACCGCCGAGCTTAATTTCATTGGGGATGAAATTGCCGAATTCTTAAATAATCAGTACGGCCCTCAGCCTGCCGAGGTGATCAGTAAAATTGAGCAATACACCGGAGGGTGGCCGGCAGCCCTGATCCTGGCAGGAACACTAATATCCGAAGGCTTCGATGACTTTAATTACGGTTCTCCGATTACATCATCTCTTTATAGCTATCTTGCTTCGGAAGTACTGGAAAAACTACCTCCCTCTTATCAAAAGTTTCTGCTCGAAACTTCAGTATTAAAAGTCCTCAGACCTGATCACTGCAACCTTCTTCTTAATTGTAGCAACTCTGATGAGATCTTAAAAGAGCTTTCAGAAAAAATGCTGCTGCTTTCTGCCCTGGGCGAAGAACAGAATACCTATTGCTGCCACCAGCTGCTTAGAGACTTTCTGCTCGAGAGACTTGGCGACAAAAAATATTTGTTATATAAGCATGCGGGAAGATTGGCCCAGTTTAAGGGAAACATTGTAAAAGCTGTTGAAGCTTTTCTTAAAGCAGGGGTAGACGAAGAGACGATCACCGCTGTGGAAGCAGGCGGTAAAGAATGTCTTGTTTCCGGACACTGGCAGACATTAGGGCGCTGGTTGGAACAACTGTCAGAAAACCTGAAAAAAGCGAGACCGTGGTTATCCTATTTTGAAGCTGTCGTAAATACCTACAGAGGGCAAATCGATGTGGCAGAATCATGGGTTACCCATGCTGTAAAAGCTTTTAGATCAACCGGTGACAATATCGGTCTCGCTGAATGCTACCTGCTGCAAGCCAGACTTTTACGCTGTCATGGCTCTTACAAAGAAAGTCTGACCTTAATTGATCAGGCAGAATCAGAATTTGAGTTTTTAAAAGTAAGGCCTCGTTTTGATTTGATTCTGGAAAAAGGACTAAGCCTGGCTTTGGCAGGTGATCTACAATCTGCAGAAAATCTCATCGGTAAAGCCCTGGAAGATGCGAAAGAATCAAATCATGCCTTAGCTGTAGCTCACCTGGCAGAAACTCTGGGACATATCCATTATCAACAGGGAAGGCATGCTCAGGCTTTAAAAACTTACTCGGAAGCGATCAAATTTTCACCAGATAACACTCTGCCAAACTATTACATTCAGGATACCATACCATATATTTACAGAGACTGGGGCGAACTGAGTAAAGCCATTGAATGGGCAGAAAAAAGTATAGCGGCCAAGGAAAGATACCGCATGATAGAAACACTGCCTTCTGCTTACTGTGCCCTGTCATATATATATTTTGAACTAAATGATTTTATCAAGGTTGAAGAACTGATCAGTAAGGCTCTTAAGCTTCAGTACGAACATGGCTCCGAGCGATACTTTCTTTTACTCAACCAATCTTTACTGGCATGGAGCCGATTTGCCCGGGGGCACTGGGTCGATGCCAGGCAGCTTCTCGACTCCACGCTAACTGCTGCTGAAGAACAAACAGATCTGGCCTGCGGCCTTGTTCAAATGCTGATCGGCACAGTCTATGCCCTGATGGGCAGCCTGGATGAAGCCCATGAAGTGCTTCATCGCGCTGAAGTTAATCTGAAGAATATGAACTTTAAAATCAGGCTTTGTGAAGCTTACAAGGCTCTTGCATATGTCCATTATGCCCGAAAAGAAAAGAAACAATTTATCGCCTATGCCCGAAAATTCTTGAACCTGGCGGCACGCCTAAATTTCATCGGTTGCGCCTCAGTGCCAACTGTCACGTTAATGGAGCCGATTATACATTTTGCAATGGAAGAAGATGTAGAAGTGATCTATGCTCAAAGTTTATTAGTCCGGCTTGGTATTCACTCGCATAAAATTATTTCAGAACTTTCACAAAATCCGAATCCGGCAGTTCGTTACAGAATAATTGCGCCCCTGATTGAGCTATCTGACGAAACTGCGATAGAAATTTTATCGGCGCTATCAAAAGATAAGATCGAACATGTCAGCTACAGCGCAGCATCTTACTTTAAAGACAGGTTACCACCCCCTGTAGTCTCGTTCAAAGATCATACAGGAGATATTAGGGAACATAAGCTTGACGTTAAAACTTTTGGCACTTTTCAGCTGTTCAGTAAAAAAGATGAAATCTACGGTTGGCGTACCAGAAAAACCCGTGAGTTAATGGCGCTGATGCTTCATCTTGAAGCATCTGCGAGCAGAGAAAGATTGGTTGATGAATTGTGGCCGGATACAGATCATCAGAACAGCAGCGCTCTTTTTAGAACCACCATGCATTATCTTCGCAGGCAACTGGAACATGAGGGTTTAAATGAGCTTATTGTCTACCAGCATGATATATACTCAATTAAACAGGAGCTCTGCCGGATGGATTATAAAACCTTTGAGGCTCTTATCACTACAGGTATACAGGAAGATCCTTTACGAGAAACAGGCGCCGCTTTACTGTCCAGAGCAGTGCGATTATATAAAGGTGATTATTTTGCGGAACCAGCAGACTACAGTTGGGCTATCCCCCGGCAGGTTCGTCTCAAACACCTGTATATTGAAATACTGCTGACCCTGGCCCGTTATTACAGGACCAGGGGTAAGCATAGCAGGGCAAGAGATTACCTCTTAATGTTAAAAGAGACTGACCCATTCTGTGAACCGGCACATCGCCTTCTCATGCAGGTATTTGCTTCTCTCGGAGAAAGAAAAGCGCTGCTTGAAGAACGAACCTGCTTCCTTAGAATACTCCGTGAAGAAATAGGCCTGCCGCCAAGCCCTGAAACCGAGACTCTTTACCAGAGCTTAGGCTGCCATCAATAGGCTGGTTTGCTCCCACTACATCTGATAATGAAATTGTCAGCGAATTGATGTACGGGCCATACAGCGATAATTCCAGGGCAGACATGCCAGTAATATTCTCGTATTGGAATGTAACAGATTGCATTAAATAGATCAAACCACCTATAAATAATAAAGCAGCAGCAAACAAAATCATCATCGTCGAAATTCTAATCATAAGATCATCACCTAAATGTTTCGATTTAGGTACTAACATCAGGGTGCAGGGACAATAGCTGTTTTCCGGTTATGAAGAAGGTTACAGTTAATGGATCATAAGATTGCAGTAAATTAAATTTAACAGATTTCTGTTAACAAAGAGTAAACAAAAAGAACCCTCAATCAGGGCTCTAATGTTTAATAGAAATAGATTATAAATTACTAACAATCAATTGACTTTTTATCCTTCAATGCTCTTTTCTTCTACGCCCAGGGCTGCTATTACTTCAGGATCAAGCCGGTAGAAACGCAGCAACAGCAGACTCAAGGCCATCAGAAGCGCGGGCAGCAGGGCAAATCCAATTCGCACACCGACCAAGGCTGATGCGGGCTGATCAATCAGAATACCGCCTTCAGTTTCCATAAAACCGGTTACAGCGAGAATACCGGCAAAAACAGCCGGCCCTACAGCAAAGCCTGCTTTATCAGCAGCGGTCCAGACACCCGTGTAGGCCCCGGCCCTTCTCAGACCGGTCTTTATTGTATCTGCGCTGATTGTATCCGGCAGCATTGAATAGGGGAAAAGCTGAGTGCCTGCGTAGCCCGCCCCCATTACAAAAAGTATTAAGTATACAAGCCAGAGCATTTCTGCTCCGGTTATCATCAGGGCGAAACCGCCCAGGGCGAAGAGAATCGTGCAGATAATGTAACCGGTTAACTTGCCAAAACGTCGCCCAACTTTTACCCATAACGGCATGGTAATCAAGGCCGGGCCAATCAGACAGACAAAAAGTATGCTTGTCTGCCCCGGATCTCCTAAGATATAGCTGGAATAAAAGTCGACTCCGGCAAGCATCGCTCCAATCCCCAGAACCTGAATTATGTAGGAGCCAAATAGTATAAAAAAGGGCTTGTTTTCAGCAGCAGCGCGCATCTGTTCCCTGAAAGGAACAGTGGTCGGAACAGGATCAACATGAGGCACTTTACGTGTGCCAAAAAAAGAGCCGATCAATACCAGGAATAATATTACCCCGACCACAATACCCATTAATATGTAGCCTTCCCGGCCGCCTCCGCCGACGCTAACCAACTCAGGAGCCAGGGCTCCTCCAACCAGAATACCAATTGTCAGAAAGGCAATCCTAAATGACATAATCGTTGTCCGTTCATCGTAATCCTCAGTCATTTCCGCAGGCATGGCAATATAAGGAACCTGGTAAATTGTATAGAAAGTAGTACAGAGTATGTAAATAAAGAGTACATACCAGGCTGCTGCCATGCCGGTATGTTCCGGGACCCTGAAGAGCAGGGCAAAAGCAATTGGTAAAGTAAGCGACCCAACCAGCATCCAGGGCCTGCGGGCCCCCCACCTGCTGCGGGTCCGGTCTGAGAGCGAACCGGCAAAGGGATCGGTAATAACATCCCAGAAACGGGGTATAAAAATAACAGTACCTGCGATTGCAGGCGGTATCTCCAGATAGCGAATCATAAAACTGAGTAAAAGCAGCCCCGGAACGGTTGAAAATATTCCGGTGCCAACCGAGCCAACTCCATAACCAAGATAAGTCCCCAGAGACAAGGTCCTTTTTTTACCCATCAGACAACAGCTCCATTGGTTATATTTTACATTCGGAATATCAACATAGTATCATAATTGCATATTGTCCGTCAAATTAAATTTTTTATAATATTATAATTATATTGTTGCTTCATAGTTTGTTTTAGTGATATAATCAAAATAAATATATGTAAAATATTTACTTAAAGAAAGCCTGGGTTAAATAATCAATTTGCGCCGCCTTAACAGTTAAAACAATACGGGAGGATTTTTTTAATGGGAGCATTATTGCCTAAGGGTGTTTCTAAAGAAATTGCATTAGAACAGCTGTCTGGGTTTACAGAAAAAGATGTAAACTGGCGAACTGGAAAAGTAATGACAGGGCTTTACGACCCGGGTGAAACGGCCCATGAACTGGCCGTTGAAGCTTACACCAGCTTCCTTGCCCAAAATGCCCTATGGATTACAATGTACCCAAGTATAGGAAAAATAGAAAAAGAAGTTGTAAGCTCGGTTGCAGATCTACTGCGCGCAGATGATGAAGTTGCAGGCAATATGACCAGCGGCGGTACAGAAAGCATTTTGATAGCCGTAAAAACTGCGCGCGACTGGGCCAGGGTTAACAGGCCGGATATAAAAGAACCGGAAATGGTTGTACCGGTAACTGCACACCCGGCTTTTCTAAAAGCTGCTCATTACTTCGGGCTCAATGTAATACAAACTGATGTCGAATTAAATGAATACAGGGCAGATCTAGACTCTTATAGAAATGCGCTGAGTCAGAACACGATCATTGCAGCCGGATCTGCTCCAAACTATTCGCACGGGTCGATCGATCCAATCAGGGAGATGGCAGAAATTGCCCGGGAACGCGGTATACTATTTCATGTTGACGGTTGTATTGGCGGCATCTATCTGTCGATTTTACGCCGGATGGGTGAACCGGTTCGAGATTTTGACTTTTCTGTTCCGGGAGTTACCAGTATTTCAGCAGACCTGCACAAATACGGCTATACGCCAAAGAATGCTTCAGTAATTCTCTATCGCAACCGTGAGCTGCGCAAGTACGCCTGGTTCGTCAGCTCCGCAACACCAATCTATGTGTTAATTAATCCAACCATCCAGAGCAGTAAAACCGGCGGCCCAGTGGCAGCAGCTTGGGCTACGCAGCGCTTCCTGGGAGAAGAGGGCTTCCAGAACATCGTCCGCGACTCACAAAAAGCAACAAAACTGATCCTGAATGGAATAAAAGATATTGAGGGTATTAAGGTTCTGGGAAACCCCGACATGTGCATGTTCACCCTTGCTTCAGACGAAATAAATATTTTTGAGCTTGATGATCATATGCGTGAAAAAGGATGGCACCTGGCACCTCAATTCGCCTGTGGAGGCAGCCCTCCAAACCTGCACGTAGGTTTGAGCCATGCAAACGTGCCATATGCAGAAATGTTTGTTAAAGATCTCGAGGAGGTTGTTCATAATTTAAGGCATAAACAATCAGCGATAAATGATAAAGAACTTGCCAAAATCGTAAATGACGTATTAAACAAACCGATCGAAGATGTGATGATGGCAATAATTCCCGTGATAGGTTTAACAGGTATGGATCTACCGGAGAAAATGGCCCCTTTGAACACCGTGCTAAATCTGCTGCCGGTTAAGCTAAGAGATGAACTGTTAACAGTGTTCTTTAACATGACATCATAATTTTTGTTTTAAGATTAAAATCAAGCAAGGGAGGACGGATACTGTATGCCTGTCTACGAGTATATCTGCAAGGATTGCGGAAAGATCACGGAGGTCAGGGAAAGCCTGGCCGAAAAAGAAAAAGGGCTGGCTCACACCTGCCCTGCCTGCGGAAGTAAAAGTTTAAGCCAGTATTTTGGTAACATGATCGTAATCTCTTCAACACACCTTCATTAAAAACAAATCAACATTACTCAGAAATGAAGCACCCCGAACCCGGGCGTGCTTCTTCTTTATTCAGCAATTCCTCCGCAGTCAAACTTGTTCTATATTCAACCTGAATAAGCTAATCAGTTGATGGACGGGCTTATTTACCGGAGACCTTGAGAGACCAGCAGAAGTATTTCCTGATTTTTGAAAACGATCATACCTGGAGCAGGTGATTGCCCGATCACGATGTTCTCCGGTACATCATTGCTGTATTGTTTTCTTATTGTACCAACTCTGAGATTTGCCCTGGCGAGGCGAGCCTCGGCAGCCGAGAGGGATAATCCCCTGACATTAGGCACCTGGGATGTTGCCGGATCCTGACCGAAACTACCAAAGCCCCCGAATGCGTCCTCGCTGGAAGGCAATTCACCGGCATCTTCAGGGCCCCTGCCCGCTCCTCCCCTGCCTGACCAACGATGATCGGTTATAATAAAAGGTGGCCGGTCATAAAAGCCGCCTTCATGCATACTGCAGGTTGTAGTTGGGGCCAGTTCGGCTATAAAATAATCGCTGATAACAGTTCCGGCATCACTGCAATCACTGTTTGGCCTCAAACCTGATTTGTTGCAGACCGACAGCCTGACAATGCCGTCTGGCTGCTCGAATTCTTTAATCTCTAAAGTTTTAAAGATTTCCCGGAAAACCTCGCGTAAAAAGACAGTTGAGTAGCGCCAGCCCTGCTCGATGCTGCCGAGTCGCGGCTCATCGTAACCCATCCAGAAAGTGGCAACCAGGTTAGGTGTATAAGCAACGAGGTAAACATCTCTCCAATCGTTGGTGGTGCCGGTTTTGGCGGCAACCGGTCGATCGCTCCGCAGTTCCCGCCCGAGATAGCCGGTAACGAATTCCTGCAGGATATCATTGACCAGGAATGCAGCCTGAGGGCTCAAGATCTTTTTAGGCTCAGTTTTGAATTCATAGATTACATTTCCCTGCCGATCAATAATTCTTTCAACAGCATGCAGATCAACTTTCAGCCCCTGGTTAGCCATAACGCCGTAAGCCTGGGCCATATCAACAGCGCTGACCCCCAAATGAAAACCGCCTAAGGTCAGGCTTAGATTATCAACCTCTTCCGGGGTTATAGTTGTAATCCCCATTCTTTCGGCATAAGCTGCACCGGTGCGGGTGCCAAGCGCTTCGAAAGAGCGAACAGCCGGCAAGTTATATGAATAGATCAGCGCTCTCCTGACCGGGATCATGCCCCGGAATTGGTAGTCGAAGTTTTCCGGAAACCAGTCTCCCCGCGGCCCGATGTAAGGCGAATCATCCAGGGTTGAACCGGCACCGGCCAGGGTTCCCTCTTCGAAGGCAGGACCATAAGTGATGATCGGTTTGATCGCCGAGCCGGGTTGGCGCAGGCTGATGAAACGCAGCACTTCGTCTGCTCCTTTGCGGTATTCCCGCCCCCCGCCAAGGGCTTTTATCTGACCGGTAACCGGATCAGCAATAACGATTGCAGCCTGCGGCTGCGGTATGCCATTTTCCTCATCAACCAGTTCTGCCAACTGGTCATTTGAAAGCTCTTCGTCCGGAAGTAATTTGGAGATTGCTTCCCTGGCTTTCTTTATATCAATATTGATCGTAGTCGGGTATAGTTCGGCCTGCCCCAACACGCTTTCCACATGGTTCTGAATTGACGGCTCGAGGGTGGTATAGATATGCAGCCCCCCATTATACATGGCCCTGTACGCTTCTTCCCGGGTCCCGATTGAAGGTACTGCCGAAAGAATATTTATCAACTCGTGGTGAATCACGTAATCGACAAAATAGGGATAGCGGTATTCAATGCTCTGCAGATCGGCGTAATGAAGTTCCTGATCGAGTAAATTCTTATATAGCGTTTCTGAGATAAACCCAAGCCTGAGCATATTAAACAGTACATTATGCATTCGTTCTTCTGCTGCAGCTTTGTTGTCAATCGGATTGTAATAATTTGGCGAACGCACTGCACCGGCTAGCATTGCCCCTTCAGGAGCGCTTAATTCCGCTACACTTTTACCGAAGTAAGTTTGAGCTGCAGCTTCAATACCATAGGCAGTATTGCCAAAGTAAATCCGGTTAAGATACATTTCCATGATTTCATCTTTGGTGTAGATTTTTTCGAGTTGGATAGCCAGCCAAATCTCCTGAATTTTACGTTTATAGCTGGTTTCTGTCGTTAAAAAAGCATTTTGGGCCAGCTGCTGGGATATTGTACTTGCACCCTGCACTATCGATCCGGCCCTAAGGTTTATATAAGCTGCCCGGATACTGCCAATGATGTCAAAACCGAAATGTTTGTAAAAACGTTCATCTTCTATGGCGATAAATGCCTGCTGAACATGTTCGGGGATTTCTTCCAAGCTGACTGCTATACGATGTTGATCACCATGTAACGGAGTAATCTCATCGCCGTTGATATCATAGAGGAATGAAGTCTGGTTAATTTCAAAGCGGGAGGGATCCAGGGGAGGAGATTCATCAATATAGTTATAAATTACTGTCGCTGTAGCACCACCAGCGATCAGCATTAGCAAAAAGGTGACCAAGATGATAATTTTTGCTATGCGGCGTTTTTTTAAAGGTTGTTTGTTGACCACCTGGCTATCAACATTATCATTATTTATTTTCGGGTCATCTTTCTCTGTCATTCCGAATTTCTGCCCCTCAAATACAGAATTAATTTTAAGTAAAGAATCTTCTATATTACAAAAAAATAATACCACGAATTAAGGGTTTAAGGCAAATTGTTGTGAAGTGCTTCATCTTAACATTAGTCAAAAAAATAAACTTAACAGGAATTTATTGAATTTGATGCTTCCTTCGACACTAATCAAAATGTACCTGTATAATAAATTGCGTTTACAATAAATTGGATTAATTCATATCTTTTTGATAAAATGAAATCGACATATATAGAATAGTATTAAAAAAGCCCTTACAAAACGGTAGAAAAACCTTAGAAGAATTAGACTATTTGGTGGACTTACTTTTATACTAGGATTCCTGACTGCGATCTTTGCTGGAATGCCCTGGGATATCTAACACGACCCTCTTTTGCCCTGATGCCCAGGCTGACTGTTTATCTCATGCTTGGCAGCATTATAGTGGTCTTATTGGCGGTGGCCATAGAACACAGGGGTATAATAGCCCCGAAAAGGGAACTCCTGTTTGAAAAGACACTACTCCGGGTGCTGCTTCAGAATACAGCAGAAGTTCCAGGCCGCGAGATCGCCAAGGTTTTAGTTTGGCCAAGGGGCATATTATTTTTACTGTTTCATGACTACTGCAGTCGTTAGAGCAGCCGCTGAATTTATTGCCTACGGTACGACTGGTAAGCTTAGTGATCGAGCACACACAGAAACAGAGCTTGAAGCCTGTTCACAACCAACACTAAATCGGAGTCCTGAGAGTTTCTTAAACTAATTTAATTTCTGGCACAAAAACTGGGAGCAAACAGGTGGAGCCGAAGGGAGAAACAGTGATGAATGTTACGGTCATCGGCGCAGGAAATTCTGGACTTGCTATGGCGGCTCATCTTAGTAAAGAGGGCAATAAAGTGACTTTGTGGAATCATTCAAGATCAACAATTTCAAAATTAATGGAAACGCATATTATTTATTGCGAGGGAGGCATTCAAGGCGCTATTAACATTGATCTGGTGACAGATAATATAAAAATCGCACTTAAAACACCCGATATTATTTTAATCACGACACCTGCTCATTCCCATAAAGAACTTGCTGAACTTATTGCTGTAAATATCGAAAAAGAAACGATTATTATATTAAATCCGGGCAGAACATTTGGGGCGTTGGAGTTTCAGAATGTATATCGGACTCATAACAACAAAATTACACAAACGATTGCTGAAACTCAAACTATTATTTATACATGCAGAAAAACTGCAGAAGATGCTGTAAACATCATCACCTTTAAAAATCAAGTTTTAATCTCAACATTTAAGGTCGAAGAAAACCAAGCTGTGATCAATCAGCTGCCTGAATGCCTTAAAAAATACTTCATTCCAGCTGAATCAATGGTCCAAACATCAATTGGTAATGTTGGAATGGTGTTGCACTGTGCACCTTTACTGTTAAACACTGGTTGGACAGAGAGTAAAAACAGTACTTACAAATACTATTTTGAAGGAATTACTCCGACCATTGGGAAATTGCTAGAAAGAATTGATGAAGAAAGAGTGATGGTATCAGAAGCATTAGGGTTTAAGGTCGAAACGACAAAAGAATGGTTGATTAGAACCTATCATGTCACAGGTAAAAATATTTATGAGTGTATCCAAAATAATAAATCCTATGAAACAATAGAGGCTCCTGGCTCCTTAAAGCATAGATATATTTTTGAAGATATCCCTTGTGGATTGGTTCCGCTGGAATCTATTGGGTTAAAATTAGGATTATCAATGAGCCACACTAGCTTAATCATTGATTTGGCAGTAAGATTATTGGATTATGACTTTCGGAAGGAAGGAAGAGGTTTGTTTTTTCTACACAATGGCAATGGAGAAATGGATATAGAGTCTTTTTAAAGGGTGGGAAAGATCATGTTTGATATTGAATCGAATGTGTATGGATTTATTAAGCCTACACTTGATGCTCATACACTAGGCATTCACGCAGTGGCTGAGCTTTTAGAAGATTGCGGATATAGAGTGATTATCGCCGGTGATGTGATCGCCAGGGCAATGGATGACTACCGGCATGAAACAAAAAGAAAAGTTGTTGTGGAGTGGATTCTAAGCAGTAAAATCAATCAAATCGGACTTAGCTATAGGTTAGATCATAGTGATGCTGTTAACATGATTGGCTTCCTCATTAACGAATTGAAAATAAATCACTTGCTCTCTTATCAGGGCGGACCTATCAAATCTATCTTTTTTGGCGGTCTTCCCGAGGCGTGTGAAATGATCGAAGCGGCCTTTAGTGGGTTAGTGAAGACATTCATTGGGGGAGAGTCTGTCCGTGAGACACTGATAAAAATGGACGTACCTGAAATGAAAATTCCAAGGGATATAATTCGAGGCAGCCTATACGATGATGAGCGAATGGAGTTTGGAAAAAAAATAATTGACTCTCAAGAATATTGTCAATTTATGCCTGTTGATCGTTCTGGTTATTTGGAGTATGGCACAAAAAAAGATACCGTTGTTAAAAGAATTGCAGCAAATTTGGAACCATCCTTTGCCCCATTGATACGCGCCCATGCTGGATCTTATTCGTCCTCGATAAGTCGAACGGATTCTGTTAAGGAATTTATATCTTGGTCAAAAATATTAGCAGACACAAAGTATTTGGATATTCTTTCAATTGGAAGTTCACAATTAACACAATCGAATTTCGGTGAAGTTTGGGAGGGCAAAACAAATGGTGGTGGTGTTCCCATCAATTCTCCGGAAGAATATCAAATGATATGGGATGCTTCAAGACCACTTTTAGTGAGAACTTATGCAGGAACAAAGAATGTGCCCAGTTTAGCCCAAATGCATGAGCGGACACTTAATACCTGTTGGCATGCTTTATCGTTATGGTGGTTTAATCAGTTGGACGAAAGAGGCCCATATGATTTATATACTAATTTGAAGCAACATATTGATACACTGAAATATATCGCAAAGACGGATAAACCTTTTGAACCCAATGTTGCCCATCATTTTTCGTTCCGTGGTGCTGATGACGTTACTTATATTGTAGCGGCATATTTATCGGCTAAGCTAGCAAAAAAATACGGTATTAAAAAGCTTATTTTACAAAATATGCTGAACACGCCCAAATTAACATGGGGAATTCAGGATCTGGCAAAATCAAGAGCAATGATCAAATTAATCAAAGGACTGGAAAACGCTAATTTCAGTATATTGTTACAGCCGAGAGCAGGGTTGGATTATTTTAAACCCAACATGGATGAAGCAAAAATGCAGTTAGCAGCGGTGACTGCATTAATGGACGATATAGATCCGCACAATGAATCAAGTCCTCCGATAGTTCATGTTGTCAGTTATTCTGAAGCATCCAACCTGGCAACACCAGAGATCATCAACGAAAGCATCCAAATCACACAGTATTCATTACAAGAATACCGTAAGTTCAGACGAAACGGAAAAGTGGAGGATATGAGTAAAAATGAAGAATTGCAGGAAAGAATGAACGACCTTTTCCATGCTGCTAGAGCTATCATCTTCGCCATCGAGACAGTGATATACAATCCATACTCAGCCGAAGGTTTCTACAAAATATTTTCGGCAGGATTCTTGCCGGTACCATATTTATGGAGAGAAGTTGAAGAATTCAAATATGCAAAAGCATGGAAAACCAGACAGATTAAGGGGAGTGTGAAAATCGTCGATGAGGAAAACAAACCAATGAAAACTGAGCAAGTATTAAAAATTGCTATAAATAATATTCATAACGCTGAATACAATTTAAAGCAAAGAATCACTAAAAATTTGAAATAATAAATATAGGCGATCAAACTGAGGAGGTATGTACACGATGTACGTAGGACTGTTATGCACACCGGCAGACGCCTTCAAAACAAGAGATGCATCGCTTGATCCTCATGGCTCCGAACAGATGGATCTGACCATGAAGGCTATTGAAAAAGCTCTATTGAATATTGGTCATAAAGTTGTGCGGATCCCGGCGACCACAAACTTGCTCGAGGACATCAAAGCCATCGAAGGTATAGAGATCATCTTCAATACCTGCACCGGTATCACTAGCAAAATGCAGCAAGCAAATGTCGTAGCAATGTTGGAGCTGATGGATCTCCCATTTGTAGGCTCCGGGTTGTCTGCCCACATATTCGGCTTACATAAACAAATTAGTAAGTACCTGTTTCGGAGCGTCGGTGTCCCGACCGCTAACTTCCAGATATTTTATAGCGGGGAAGAGGCAGTAGATTTATCACTGAATTACCCACTGATTATCAAACCGGAACACGAAGGATCGAGCCTTGGGATCACCGAAGACAGCGTCGTCCATGATGAAGAACAGCTCAGGGCCGGTGTCAGGCGGATCTTCAAGCTGTTCCGACAACCCGCTCTCGCTGAGGAATTTATTACCGGGCGCGAATTTACAATTGGCGTACTCGGCAATGACAATCTAGAAGTGCTCCCAATTCAGGAGATCATCTACGATACGGCAGACGGCAAAGGCTTTATGACTGTCGACATTAAAGCCAGAGATGCTATCGGTACCGTTTGCCCTGCCAATCTGGACAATGCAACAGTCGTAAAAATTAAAGATTATGCCACCAAGGCTTTCAAAGTAATTAACTGTAAGGAATACGCACGTATCGATGTGCGTTTGGATGCCGAAGAAATACCATATTTCCTTGAAATTAACACTCTTCCGGGCATGCAACCTGCATACAGCGACTTTCCAAGGGTAGCTTATGCCGCTGGCTATACCTATGATTCCCTGATCCAGAAAATGCTGGCATTATCCATGGATAGAAATGAGAAACGCTAGACGTTCTGCTTTAATCTCTTCTAACCGTTCCAATTGTTTTTGATTTTAATATCCTACCTACTACCTACATTTTTATTTATAACGTCTTAGAATCGATTGTTTTTCATTAAAAACAACGCTCCGGAAATAGTTCATTCATATTCTTTCTATAACTAAAAAGAAGGATTGGCTTTTACTTCTTGCAGAGATCTAATCGTGAGAGGAGTTTATTTTTGGATTAGGCCTCCTTGCGCAAGCAAATGGCGGTCCAGAGAGCTGCCAGAGCATCGATGGCCCCAACAAGAACCAGAGTTGCTGGATCTAGCCCAAGGATTACAAATCCGAGAAAAAAAACCAGCACTGAAAGCCGTCCATATACAGACCATTTGAAGAAGTCAAGTAATTCTTTACCGGATGCCATAAAATAATAATAACCAATAATTAAAACCAGCACCCCGGCTACACGGATCCAGATCTCATTGGTCTCCGGCACCTGAAAAACAGCCAGCAGGGTATTAGGAACTACTATAAGCAGAACACCAAGCACCATAGCATAGATTGAAAAAACACGCACGCTGAAAGCTGCCTTGCTCATTTTGATCCTCCCCTTTTACAAAATGAGATACCCAGTCAGAACTTTCTCCGTTTTATCTTATGCTCCTCTAAGCTACCTCGTTCTTAAATCCCACTTTTAACTAGAGTAGGTCTTTATTATTACTCTCTGACGATTAATACGAAGAGCTAATTCACCAAGAATCGATAATGAGTAATATATTGAATATTCCACAATTTATTAAATATACCTTCTTTATTTTATGCCCTCAATGACTAATAATTATTACAGGATAGGAGGTTAAGAGCAGTAATTTTAACAAAAAAAGTTGGGAAGTTATATCCCCCAACTTTTTTGTGTCCAAAAAGAATTAAAAGTGTGTACATCGACGATATTTTAGTTCTTAAAGGCTGTTAATATGTTCAAAAACCCTTTAAATACTGGTCGGGGCGAAAGGATTCGAACCTTCGACCCCTTGGTCCCAAACCAAGTGCGCTACCAAACTGCGCTACGCCCCGATAGATGAATAAATCATTTAACAGCAGAGTTATTGTAGCACAGCGTCAGGTAAATGGCAAGAAAACATGCCATATTAAAACATGCCATATTGACAGGCCAGGGAGCAGTGCTTTTTACTCTATTTGTTTCAGGGTATAATGGAACCTGAAGTTATAGAAAGAGGAAGTGCAGCGGATGAAATCATTCTTAAAACGTTATCTCGTTGGCGGCAGGGTTCTGAAAACTGCACTCGCCGTAACTATTTCTATATTTCTGGCTCAACAGCTTGGTCTCGAGCGAATTACTGTGGCGGCTATTGTTGCCCTGCTTACAGTGCAGAGAAGTTTTTACTATTCACTGGTTCAAAGCATGGCAAAGCTAGGCAGCGTTCTGATAGGAGGCATACTGGGCACAGCTTTCAGTTACATCTTTGGAATGACACCGCTTGGTTACGGGCTGGTAACCCTGGCTGCCATTTATATCTGCCTGCGTCTTAACTGGCAGGATCATATAGCATTAACTTCGGTTACAGCAATTACAATAATTTTTAGCGGCACAAACCTGCCTTTGACTTTTTCATTTGAACATATTCTGACTGCTCTGCTTGGAGCGGTTTGCGCTCTTGGAGTCAACCTGCTTTTTACACCAAACCACAGGAAAGATGTGCTTGAAAAACTGCGGCAGACGGAAGCCGGTTTACGCCGGGCTATCGATTTTATTATTATGGAAATGGAAGATCCCGGCCATGACGATCAGGAATTTCGCGAAGAGGTAGCCAAGCTTCATCAGATAATTAACGAGGGAATGGAAACGGCCAAGCTACTCAGGGAAGAACAGCGTTTCATCATTACCCGCGAAACTGATTCTGACCGTTACCGTCAAACTTTTCATATCTGCAGTTCCCAGTTAAACCGTCTTGAAGAAATGCACAATCTGGCACTGCGCATGCCCGTTAAAGTGCCACATGCTGAACCTCTGGTCAGGCTGTTTAAGATTGTGCAAAAACTGCAGTTCAGGCGTATCCACGGGAAACAGGGCCATTACGACACTATTGAAAAACTGCTTTTAAAGCTGGAACAAAGCTTTGCCAAGCTCGATCTGCCACGGTCAAGAGAAGAATTTATCAGCCGCGCTTCACTTTTTCATCTCTTCCAGGAGATCAAGCGCTACTATCGCCGGATGCAAAAAATGCCGGAAGATCTTCTTACCAGTCCACTACACAAATAGCATTCTGCTTTAAGCTGTTTATAATAACTCTTCAAAAAGCTTAAGCACACTTTTAAGTGCCAGGCCGCGATGGCTGACTCTGTTTTTTTCAATTGATGACATTTCGGCAAAAGTTTTACCTGCCGGTTCATATAAAAAAAGGGGGTCATAACCAAAACCATCTTCTCCCCTTAAATAATCAGTTATAATGCCGGGACAGCTTTCTTCAATAATATAAGTTCGGTCACCGGGGACGCTGACAGCTATAGCGCAAACAAAACGCGCCCCCCGTTTCTCCGGCGGCACACCCTCAAGTTCTTTAAGCAGCAGAAAATTATTTGCCTTGTAATCAGCCTCTTTTCCTGAATAGCGGGCGGATAATACGCCCGGGCGCCCCCCGAGAGCCTCCACCTCTAACCCGGAATCATCTGCCAGGGCAATCTCCCCTGTAAATTTTGCCACTGTTTCAGCTTTCTTAGCAGCGTTACCGGCAAAATCGGGCTGATCTTCTTCAGGCATTTCTAATCCGGGATAATTACTGATTGTCAATATTTCAACCGGTAACCCGGTTAACAGCTCTTTAATTTCAATAAACTTATCCCGGTTACCGGTGGCCAGAACAATTTTTTTCATCCCCTGTATACCTCCATGCAAACCAGCTTCTAGGCGGATCTTTCTATCAACCCAGCAATTTCCGGCCCGAGAACCTGCTTCTGGGTTGCAATTATTTCCAGGACTCCGGCCGAGGCAAGATCGAGCAATTGGTTTAGCTGTGCCCTGCTGAATAGTTTTTCTTCCGCCGAACCCTGTACTTCAACTAACATGCCGGAAGCGCTCATTACTATATTCATATCAACTTCTGCTGCAGAGTCTTCCTCAAAAGCCAAGTCAAGAACCGGTAAACCATCAAGCATCCCCACGCTGACTGCCGAAAGAAAGTCATTCAGCGGATAATCAATAATAAGCCCTTCATTTTTTATTTTAAATAAAGCTTCTGCCAGCGCCACGTAAGCTCCGCTGATTGATGCAGTACGGGTGCCCCCGTCAGCCTGGATAACATCACAGTCAATCCAGACAGTTCTTTCCCCAAGCTTTTTAAAATCAACAACAGCTCTCAGAGAACGACCAATCAGACGTTGTATCTCAAGGCTGCGTGAGCTGGCGCTATTTCTTTCCCGCCCTGAACGAACTGAGGTTGAGCGCGGCATCATAGCGTACTCAGCAGTTACCCAACCCTTCCCCTGGCCTTTTAAAAACTGGGGCACCTTTTCTTCAATAGAAGCGGTACAGATAACCCTGGTATCACCGAGTTCAATCAAAGCTGAACCTTCAGGATATTTTAAGTAAGATCTGCTAATCTTAAGAGGACGAAGTTCACTTGCCTTTCTTCCGTCAATTCGCATTTATCCATTCCTTTCTGCTTTTATTAAATCGAACCTGGGTGTGTATACTGGAATCAGCCGATAAAATTGTATACACAGGGCTTAAAGAATTTTATTCCCCATAAGAACGTTTTATCCTTCATGCAGATTAATCTCTTCTAAATATTATAATATTTAAGATGGCCCTAAAAAAGCAGAGGAAATAATAAGAAAAAAACGAATATGTACTTTTAGCTCAAAGGGAGGTATCGCTATGAACATTTCACAAATTATACCGGCTATACTAATTCTCATCGCTGCATTTACTGTTTACACCTATAACCGCCTGGTAGGACTGCGGAATATGGCCGATACAGCTTATTCAAATATCGATACATTACTGCAAAAACGTTTTGATCTGGTTCCAAACCTGGTCAACACTGTCAAAGGTTATATGGAGCATGAACGTGAGCTTCTCGAACAGATTACCAAAGCCCGTACAGACTGGATGAGGGCATCTACGATCAAGGAAAATGCCGGCGTTGATGATGTTGCTTCAAGGGCGCTGAAAAGTCTGTTTGCCGTAGCAGAAAATTATCCTGACCTGAAAGCAAACCAGAATTTCATGATGCTGCAGGAAGAGCTTGTAGGTATTGAAAATAAAATTGCCTATTCTAGGCAGCGCTATAACAGGACTGTTATGATTTTGAACATGGTAATACAAAAGTTCCCAACCAACTTCGTCGCTAATCTCTTCAGATTCAAAACGAGAGAGTTTTTCGAAGCTGAATCTGATCGGGTTCGTTCAGTACCCCAGGTCGACATGCAAGGTGGTGACAGTGAATAATGGACCCCATATATGGTCGTATCGCTGCCAATAAAAGGCGCACATTTTTTCTCTTTTTTCTCTATGCCGTACTTTTCGGCATAATCGGCTATTTTGTGGGAATCTACATGGGTGAGCCTATTTTCGGTTTAATTCTGGCCGGGCTAGTGTTTGGAGTCTTATTCCTGGTCAGTTTTTTCGCAGGCGGAGGCGTTGTAACCTCTATGGCAGGGGCCCGCGAAGTATCTAAGCAGGAAGAGCCCTTTCTTTATAATACAGTTGAAGCTTTAAGCATGGCTGCCGGAAAACCGATGCCCAAACTTTACATTATTGAAACCGAGGTGCCCAACGCATTTGCCGCGGGTCGCAACCCTCAGAAAGCTATGATCGGTGTAACCAGGGGACTATTGAAACGTTTGAACCGTCAGGAAATTGAGGGTGTTATTGCTCACGAAATGGCACACATTAACAACTATGATGTTCTTCTGGCCACAGTGGCAGTTGTACTGGCAGGCACTATAGTATTTCTCGGAGTAATAGCCCGCAATTCGGTATTTTTCGGCGGTTTAAGGGGCGGCAGCCGCAGAAGCGGCCAGGGCCAGCTCATAGCATTTATCCTATTTCTGGTTGTCGCCATAATTGCCCCTCTCTTTGCCCAGTTATTAAAGTTTGCGATTTCCAGGCAGCGGGAATACCTGGCCGATGCCACGGCAGCAGATTTTACCGGTTACCCTGAAGGGCTGGCAAGCGCCCTTGAAAAAATTACCGACATGCAAGTGCCAAGAAGCCGGCTGGAAAACGCTGCTTTAAATGGTCTCTACATCGTTAATCCTGCCCTGGGAGCCAGGGCTGCAAACAGGGCCAGCGCTCTCTTTTCAACTCACCCACCTGCCGAAGAAAGAATTAAGAGGTTGAGGGCAATGTAACCTGGTAGGCTTTAATTTTGCGGCTTAAAAGTTTTGAGCCAACTTCTTCAAATGAACTGGGGTTTCCGCTGACGAAGAAACGGTAACGGGGTTTTTCATAGCTGAGAGGATTGGCTGTTTTATCTCTTTTCAATATGCCGCCGATTTCGGCGGCTATTTCTTTGGCTGAATTGATCAGCTTTACAGATGGACCGACTACTTCTTTTATTAGTTCTGACATTAAAGGGTAATGTGTGCAGCCAAGGATAAGTGCATCGATATTTTCCCTGACCAATGGATCAAGATATTCATGAGCCACCTGTCTTGCCTCGGGAGTCTCAACAAGATTATTTTCAACCAGAAGAACAAACAGGGGACAGGCTTTGCTGGCAATATGCAGATCTCCGTTTTGCCTGCGCAGCGCTTTTTCATACTCAGAACTGTTAATAGTACCTGTAGTGCCAATAACCCCGATATGACCACTGCTGCTATGGCTGAGAGCAGCTCTTACCCCCGGTTCAATCACACCGAGCACAGGCAGATCACATGCTTCCTGGTAGTAAGATAAACCTGCCGCTGTAGCCGAATTACAGGCGACGACAAGCATTTTAATCTCCTGGTGCCTTAAAAATTCGATCATCTGAAAAACAAAACCCCGCACCTCTTGATAGGAACGGGGGCCATAAGGCATACGGGCTGTATCACCAAAATAAATTATACTTTCGTGGGGCAGGTTTCTGCTGATTTCCTTGACAACTGTTAATCCGCCAACGCCGGAATCGATAACACCGATTGCCCTGTGAGCATTTACAAGCTGCTCTTTCGTCAAAGCCATCTTTATTTCGCCTTCATTCTTTTAAAGTAGCCACCCATAATCTGTCGTGCATCATAAACTGAAACAAAAGCATCGGGATCATATTTTTGCATTGTATTCATAAGTATCGGCAACTCCTTACGGGTAACAATTACATTGAGGTTCAAGTGTTCACCTTCTCTGCCATAGCAGGGCATTGAAGTTACCCCAAATCCTAAATCCCGCAAAACATTTTCCAAAGTCCCACCATTTTGCAGGGTTACGATCTGCACGTGGACAACGCCAATTGCGATCTTTTCTTCAATTTTGCTGCCCACAATATTACCGGTTGCATAACCAAGGCCGTAGACAAGGATGTTGGACCAGTCATTTAGATTGTTCAAAACCATACTCAATGCAATCAGGTAGATAATAATTTCAAAAAAACCAATTACTGCTGCTGGAAAGCTTTTTCCCCTGGTCAGGTATATTATGCGGATAGTCCCAAGACTGACATGAGCTATTTTGGCAAAAAATATCGCAACTAACGTTAAAATTACTTCCATTAAATTTACCTCCGACAGCTCTAAAGCAGAGCTATTCCTAATGAATATCAGACCATATTGTAACAACCTCCAATGCCTATGTCAATCAAGATCATAGAATTATGATTTCACTTTCATATATAACTTAAAAACGGCGGGTATAACCCGCCGTCGCGACTTAACTATTTAACAATTTTTCAGGAAAAGTGTCCCATTCTTGAAGAGCGTGAAGCGATCATCTCAAGTGCATGTAAATTTTTAACCCGGATGAATGTGCCTTTCATCCCAAGCGAACGGGATTCTATAATTCCGGCGCTCTCAAACTTTCTCAGGGCATTGACAATTACTGATCGTGTAATACCGAGCCTATCCGCAATCTTGCTGGCTACGACTATACTTTCATTGTTATTAATATTTTTAAGGATCTCCTGAATTGCTTCAACTTCAGAATAAGAAAGGCTTTCAAAAGCACCTTCAGCAAGTTCTCTGTTCCTGGATTCTTCATCTTCCTGATCATAAGCTTCCTGCCTGAGCAGCATTCCCAGCAATGTTGCTCCTATTTCAGCAAGTAATACTTCCCTGTCATTTAGTGGTTCCTTTCCTCGGAACAAGAAAAGTTTTGCCGCCGGCTTGACACGCCCTGAAATTGGTATGACAGTGTAGAGTTCTTTACTTACTGCCGGATCTGCTTTAGCTTCCCCTGTAGAGGTCATTTCTTCAGGGTACGTTTTGTTATACTGCGAATCTGCTGATTTAATCATAAACATAAATCCGCGATCAGAAGCAATTGTTTCTTCAAGAATTAACTTTTTAAGATAGTTAGCCGGTTGAACGTCTCCCAGGTTACTTGCCAGAACTTTGCCTTCATTGTCAACAAGCAAGGCGGCAGAGCCAGTGATGTCTGCAACAGCCTGAAGACCCTCGTTCAAACTGGGTGCCCGGCTATCCGGCTGAAGAAACGTATGGTTTAAAACCTTTATTTTTTCAAGCAACTGATTATCAATCATCTGCTGTGCCTCCTTTGTATAGTTTATATTACAAAATATTGTCTATGTCAATAATATTCTAATATTTACGAATGCATGGACTCACTCTCAATTTGTCAGTGAGTCTATACAACAGTAATAATATGATTAATTTTAATAAAGGTTCCTGAATAGATGCTCAGCCAAACGGTATACTTCCTTTAACGGAAGTCCAGATTTAGATGCTACAGCAATGCAATCTTCATATTCAGGGGCGAAGTTTAAGGACATGCGATTATCCATACCCGGTGTATATTTAATGCGAATTGGACCCCATTTGGTTTCTACAGTTATGATATCTCTCTGCTGCATCACTTTTCTTACCGAAGAGACGCGAAGACCAAGAGTTGTAGTTTCATTAAATATAACTGCCTGGAGTTTGCTGACAAGGAATGGAGGTGAAAGCACCGTTAGCTGAACAGACGGTCGATTTTTTTTCATCTGTATAGGCGTAAAATATACATCTTGGGCTCCTGCTGCGAAGAGTTTCTCCATCAGATAGCCAAATATCTCCGGATTGAGATCATCAATATTTGTTTCTATAAGGCATGCCTCTTCTTCATATGCTACAGCATCCGCGTCTCTGAATCCGTAAATCAAGCGCAGAAAATTGGGGTAGCCCGGATCGTGTGACCCAGCGCCATAACCAACAGCATCAATATTGAAATCGGGCAACCTGCCGAAAGAACCGGCCAGGGTAACAATTAATGCCGCCCCGGTAGGTGTAACTAATTCAAAAGCAACATCCCGGCCACTGACAGGCGCCTGTTGCTTTGCTATAAGTTCCAGGGTAGCCGGGGCAGGTAGCGGCAATCTGCCATGCGCGGTCATTACTTCACCACGGCCAAGAGGCAGGCTGGAGGAAACAATTGTATCAACACCGAGCAGGTAGAGAGCGCAAACACTGCCCACTATGTCAACAATTGCATCTATTGCACCTACCTCATGAAAATGGACGCGTTCTACAGAAATTCCGTGTACCGCTGCCTCTGCCTCAGCCAGGCTGCGAAAAACGGACTCGCTGTTGTCTTTTACCTGATCAGGCAGATCAGAACTCTTAATTATTTTCAGAATGTCGGAAAGATGTCTTTCCACTTTACTGTTTTCTTCGAGATTGACAACTGCTCTGGAGCCGGCAATACCTCCCCGGGTTACCCTTTCAACTTCCAGGCTGAATCCGGATAAATTTAACCCGGTCAGCATCTTTTGCAGGCTTTCTAAATCGAGCCCCAGATCTAACAGCGCTCCCAGAACCATGTCGCCACTAATTCCGCTGTAACAATCAAAATATAAGATTTTTCCGCCACCTGATGCTGCGTATTCATTCATGAATTGTTATTCTCCCCCACCCGGTTGATTAAAGCAGCCATGTAACCTGCCCCGTAACCGTTATCGATATTTACAACTGCAACACCGGTAGCACAGCTATTAAGCATAGTGAGCAGAGGCGCCAGTCCGCCAAAGTTAGCGCCGTAGCCCACACTGGTCGGAACGGCTATTACCGGACATGTTGCCAAACCACCAACAACACTGGCCAATGCACCTTCCATACCGGCAATAACAACAATTACCCTGGCGCTATTAATGACTCCAAGATTATCAAAGAGGCGGTGAATCCCTGCCACACCAACATCATATAGTTTTTCCACCCGACTGCCGATCAATTCAGCTGTGAGGGCAGCTTCTTCTGCTACAGGAAGATCGGCCGTGCCGGCAGATATTATCGCAACCAATCCGGCGGGTTCGGAAATATCATCGCCCCTGGCCACAATTGCTCTTGCAGTTAGGTGATATTCAGCTACTGGGTATGCTTTTTTTACCGCTTCATAAATCTCCGGCTCAGCCCTGGTAGCAAGAACAGTTCCGCCTGAAGCAATAAGACGTCCAAATATGGATACTATCTGTTCAACGGTTTTACCGGGACAAAAAATCACTTCGGGAAAGCCTCTCCGCAGATGGCGGTGATGATCAACCCGGGCAAAACCCAGGTTTTCATAGGGCAGAATCAGCAGTTTTTTTACTGCTTCATCAATATTTGTCTGACCGTTTTGAACAGATTTCAGAAGTTCCTGAAGTTTTTTCTCATTAATGGCAAACCAGCCTCCCTTTAAGCAAAATTATGAGGAGATAATTTAAGAAATATAAAAATCTCAGCAAATTACAGTTTAGTCGTTAAAAAAATTATATCACAGATAGAGTAAACAGGATTAAAGGAAACAATCATGAATAAAGAGAACAAACGAATAGGAATAAACTATTTAAAATGGTTTATGATAAAGCAGAAATGTAAAGTGAGGCGAAATGCGGTGAAGATAGAATTTGAAGGCAAAATACCACAGGTAGCCGAAAAAACATTTATCGCCCCGACAGCAGCCCTTATCGGCGATGTGATCGTCGAAGAAGGGGCAAGCATCTGGTTCGGCGCGGTACTGCGGGGCGATTTCGGCCGCATCATCGTTAAAAAAGGAAGTAGCGTGCAGGATAATGCTGTTGTGCATGTTATCCCTGATTGTGAAACTGTTATCGGGGAAAATGTAACTGTAGCCCACGGCGCCGTTCTTCATGGCTGTAAAATAGAAAAAGGGGCCATTATTGGCATGGGGGCTGTCGTACAGGACTTTGCCGTCATCGGTGAAGAAGCTATGATAGCGGCAGGCAGTGTGGTACCGACTAATATGATTATACCGGCTCGCCACCTGGCGGCAGGGGTGCCTGCAGAGATTAAGAAAGAAATTACCGGCGCTTCACTGATGTGGGTGGCAACAAGCGCCTCCACGTATCAGGAGCTTGCACAGAGGTACATGGCCCAAAAAAAAGTGCAATGACTTAAGGTTGAATGATAAAATCTATAATTCTATGTGAAGGGCGTTTCCTTTTTGGAAACGCCCATTTTTTAGTACTCTCCCGGCAGCTCGTTCAACTCTGCCAGGCTGAAAACCGGCCCGTCCTTGCAGACATAAACCGATCCCAGGTTACAGCGGCCGCATTTACCCACACCGCATTTCATTCTCATTTCAAGCGTAGTTATAACCTGTTCCGGGGCAAATCCAAGTTTGTCGAGTGCCTGCAATACAAATTTGATCATAATCGGAGGTCCACAGGTTATGGCAACCTTGTTTGCCGGTGTAAAAGCCAGTTCAGTTACATAGTTTGGCACAAAGCCAATATGACCTTTCCAGTCGGGAAACTCGGCATCTACTGTCAGGTGTACATTTGTATTTGGCTGTTCAGCCCAGGTTTCTTTTACTTCACTCTTACGAATCATATCAGCAGGGCTGCGCGCCCCGTATACTATATCAATTTGTCCGTAATCATCCCGGTTGGCAAAACAGTAACCGATCAACGAACGAAGCGGTGCCAGGCCGATTCCGCCGCCAATGAAGAGCAGGTCTTTGCCTTTGATTTGATCAACCGGGAACCCGTTTCCGTATGGCCCCCTGATTCCAATCTGCTGGCCGGGAGCCAGGGAATGCAGGTAGCTTGATACCTTACCAACATTTTTTATGCTAAATTCCAGGCAATCGCGACAGGTGGGAGATGAGGTAATCGAAAAAATCGCTTCCCCAACCGGAAGCACCGATAGCATGGCACACTGCCCCGGCATAAATTCAAAAGGCAAGCCATCTTTACCGGATACGCGCAAAGTTTTCACATCGGGTGTTTCAGCAGTTATATCAAGAATTGTTGCCATCTGAGGCATTAATGGATTAGCGATGCTCAACTTTTTCACCTCCAAGGGCTTTAATAGCCTGAACAATATCAAGGTTTACCGGACAACTCCGCAGACAGCGGCCGCAGCCGACACAGGCAATCTCATTATAAACTTCAGGATAATACTGCAGCTTGTGCATAAAGCGCTGCCGCACTCTTTCCTTGCGGCTAGGCCGCGGGTTATGGCCGCCGGCCATCTGGGTAAAATGGCCGAACATACAGCTGTCCCAGCAGCGGAAGCGCTCACCTTCAGCATCGTGTCCATAATCTTCAACATCAAAACAGTAACAAGTCGGGCATACATAAGTACAAACCCCGCAGCTCAGACAACTCTTGTAAAGCTCGTCCCAGGCCGGGTCATCAAAACGGCTTTTCAAATCTTCAGGAAGACCTTTTATATCTAAGCCAAAATCGGTTGTCTTAATTTCACGCTCGATCTTATCAATAGTACTGTTCTCGAGTAAATCTCCTGCTTCCTCGAGCAGGGCTTTCCCTTTCTCGGTTCTCGCTTCCAGGTGCATATAACCATCAACCAGGTGAGCCATTACATCTGCACCCGGAGCATCAAGCGGGTCTACATCAAATATTCCACAAAAGCAGAAAGGATCAGGCTTAGTGCATGAAAGGGCAACTACAGTTGTTTTTTCGCGGCGTTTCTGGTATAGACTGTCAGCCGGTTCCTGCTCCATGAAAACCCTGTCAAGCATTTCTATCGCTTTCAGATCGCAGGGGTGAATCCCGAAAGCGGTTACCGCCCGGTCATCTTCAACAGCCGCTAATTCCAATGACTGTCCGCTGCAGTGATAATGAAGATATGTTTCTTCACGTGGTAAAAAGATATCCTTTGGCGAAATTGCGCTGTTGAATGCTTCAAGTTCAACCTGTGCCCCGTCCTTCCAGGGTTGATAGAGTACAGTCGGGCCATCCTGAACAGGCAGGAATAGAGTACTCTTCTCAGCCAGGCGGATCCACAGCTTGGCCAGTTCATCTGCAGCTATCATCTTCTTCAACTTGACCACCTCACTTTTCAGAAAAAGCTGCAGGATCATCAGGCCGGTAGGTTAATAGCGGCGGTTCTTTTTCCGCATCAACACCGGCTTCATAATCACCGTACAGCTCATTAATATCTTTGATCAGTTTTCGGTTCAGTTCCTGCAACGGGATGTTGACAGGACAGGCACGCTGGCACTCGCCGCAGTCAATGCAGCGACCGGCTCCGTGGTAAGCCCTGACCAGGTGGAAAAGAAAATTTTCGCTTGGCTGGTAAGCACGCCCCTGCCAGCGTGGGTTTTCCTGCTCGACAAAACATTCACGGCAGCTGCAATAAGGGCAGGCCTGGCGGCAGGCATAACAGCGAAGGCAGCGTGAAAGCTCTTTTTCCCAGTAGGCAAAACGCTCTTCTGAAGAAAGAGCTTCAAGCTCATTTACCGCTTTGAAACGTTCCGGCACTTCTTTCTGCCCCAACGGTTCAAGAAGCATCTGGTCATATACGACAGGATCGGGATATAGACACTCGCTGCATTTGACCATGAGCATCTCATCGCGATTAACTTCAATTTCACCATCTTCCGTTTTCAGAATAACCTGCCCGTTTTCTTCGGTAATACCCTTTAGTTTACTGCCGGCTTCGGCAGCAAGCAGATTGTAATCAAGGATACCGGGACAGGGCAGCCCATAAAGAATAACGCGATCACGCTGAACCATATTATCCTGAAGCAAACGGTTAAAGGCGCGGGAATCACATCCCTTAACCAGAACTCCGACTTTCTGGTGATCCTTGAGCTCATCTAAGAGGTAACGGCTCAGGTTCACCGCACAGAAAGAATCCCAGGTGAGTCTGGCTAAATCACCTTCACTGCTGGCGAAAAGAGGCCTTGACTGCCACCAGTAGTGACCCTTTTCCCAGCCGAGCAGAAGTTCAATCCGCCCGCTGAGCAGGTCCTGGCTTACCGCTTCACGAATTTTTTCAAGCTGTTCTAGGTTACGCTCTGCCATCGGGCATCCCTCATCTTTCTGTTCGGCCCGAGGGCCTTAATTTTTGCTGTCATCTGCTCCATCTCTTCAGCGAATTTATCGCCTTCCGAGCTGGAGATCCAGCGAACTTCAAACCGATCCGGCTCAAACCCGGCAAACTCAACCAGGCGTTTGAAGGCAGAAAGGCGACGGCGACCGTGGTAGTTACCAGTGCTGTAGTGACAGTCTCCAGGGTGGCAGCCTGCGACAAGTACCCCGTCTGCTCCGCGCTGAAAAGCTCTGAGAACAAACATGGGATTCATCCGGCCACAGCAGGGCACACGAATAACCCTGACATTAGCCGGGTAACTCATACGGCTGGTTCCGGCCAGATCACCACCGGCGTAGCTGCACCAGTTACAGCAAAAAGCAACTATTAACGGCTGATAACCGGCGCTTTTTTCATTTAGCGCTGTAGACATATCGCATCCACCTCCGCCAGAATTTGTTCGTTACTGAACCCTTTCAGATTAACCGATCCCGATCGGCAAATTACAGTGCAGGAACCGCAGCCCTGGCACAGGGCAGGGTTAACTTCAGCTACTGTGCGTTTCAGGGTGCCTCCATGATAACGCTCCTCGATTTCAACCGGATTTATTGCGCTGTAAGGACATACAGCTTCACAGTACATGCAGCCTGAACATTCCGCCTGGTTTACCTCAGCGGTGCAGGCTTCACCCTTTAGAAAATCTTTGGAGAGAAGTCCAACGGCTTTAACAGCTGCCGCACTGGCCTGGGCCACCGTATCTGGAATATCTTTTGGCGCCTGGCAGGCACCTGCGATGAATATACCGGCAGTGTGAGTTTCGACCGGTTTCAGTTTCGGGTGAGCTTCATTGAAGAAGTGGTAACTATCGCTGTTAATTCCAACAATACGTCCAAGATCGGGGGCATCGGCACGGGCGATCGAAGCTGCGGCAAGGACTACCATATCTGCTTTGATTTCGATTATTTTACCGCTGAGAGAATCTACACCGTGCACAACCAGATGGTCACCTTCGGGGAATATTTTGCCAACCTGGCCCCGCAAATAAGCTACATCGTACTCTTCAGCAGCTCTACGCTGGAACTCTTCATACCCCTTACCGGCTGTTCTCACATCTATATAGAAAACATAACTTTTTGCATCCGGTACTTTTTCTTTTAGAAGAACAGCCTGCTTGGCTGTATACATACAACAAATTTTTGAACAGTAATTCATACCGCGGGCCTTGTCTCTTGAACCAACACACTGGACAAAGACCACTTTTTTCGGCGGTTTTCCGTCTGAGAGGCGAACAACTTTACCTCCTGTTGGCCCCGAAGCGTTAAAAAGTCGTTCAAATTCCAGCCCGGTCAGAATATCAGGATGTTGGCCGTAACCATATTCGCCGTACTGTGAAGGGCTCATCTGGTCAAATCCTGTCGCTACAATTATTGTCCCATAGCGGCGCTCAATGAATTCATCTTTTTGATCATAAACAATTGCCTGGGGAGGACATTCTTTCTCACATATCTGGCAGCGGCCTTTTCTGAAGTAGAGACAGGCATCACGATCTATGACCGGCACATTTGGGACCGCCTGGGGGAAAGGCACATAGATAGCCTTGCGCTTTGACAAACCCATTTCAAATTCCGAGGAAGCCTTCGCCGGACATTTTTCATAACAGACACCGCAGCCGGTGCATTTTACAGGATCAACACTGCGCGCCTTTTGCCTGATCTTTACATCAAATTGCCCGACAAACCCTTTTACCTCTTCGACCTCCGAATAGGTAATCAGGTTAATATTCGGATGCTGGGCAGCTTCAACCATCTTAGGTGTAAGTATACAGGCTGAACAATCGAGCGTGGGAAAGGTCTTCTCAAGTTGGGCCATTCGCCCGCCGATGCTCGGCTCTCTTTCAACCACATCAACTTCGTAACCTGCTTCGGCAATATCAATCGCCGCCTGGATGCCGGCAATACCTCCGCCGATGACCAGGGCTCTTTTTTCAACTTCCAGTTCCGGCGCATCCAGGGACTCGTTAAGGACAGCCTTGGCAACCGCAGCTCTTAAAAGAGCAATTGCCTTGGGGGTGCCTTCCTCAATATCTTTGTGGACCCAGGAACAATGCTCCCTGATATTGGCCACTTCCAAGAGATATGGGTTCAGGCCGGCCTCAGCAGCGGCCTTGCGAAATGTTCCTTCATGCATGCGTGGAGAACAGGTCCCTACTACTACCCGCTCAAGCTTATTGTCTTCAATTGCTTTTTTGATCAGATCCTGCCCCATTTCCGAGCAGAGATAACGATAGTCGTCGGCGTGAACCACTCCGGGAAAGTTGCGGGATGCTTCTACCGCTTTCTCGATGTCCACTGTACCGGCGATATTCGTGCCGCAGTGACAGATAAATACTCCGGTTCTTGGCAAATTCCACAACCTCCCTTACTTGTTATACTTGCGGAACCCGCTGACCAGCGCCTGCTGGGGCAGCTTTTCAAGCTGCTCAGGGGTAAGGTCTGCAGGTCCGAATTTATTTCCTTCTCGTCGGCGCAGCATGACAAGGCGAATCCCTTCCATCATCCTGGCGAGATCAAGATCGCGGGGACAACGGGCGGCACAGGTAAAACACGAAGCGCAGATCCAAGGGGTTTTACTCTTGGCCAGGTCTTCCTCCAGACCGAGCTGCAGATAACGGATAACCTGGTGTGGCAGAAGATCCATGGCAGCAGTTACAGGACATGCGGCGCTGCACTTGGCACACTGGTAACAGTTATTAGGGTCCTGGCCGCTTTGCATCTTCATCTCATCAACTAAACGGCTCTTGTTACTTGTTGCCATTGCTGCTTCGCCTCCTTTCAAGGGCTGCCGACATCAACTGATCAAACTGCAGCCCCATTGCTTCAGCCAGCAGTTCGCTGAAATAATAGATCTTCAAAGGCTCTTTACCGTCTTCAGCAGCACAATTCTCCAGGTTATAGCGGCAAAGGGGGCAGGCCGTAATCAAAGCCTCCGCACCGACGCTGCGAGCTGAATCGATTATGCGGCTTACCGTATCCCGGGCTACCGCTTCTTCAGTAACAGAAAGGTAAGCGCCGCAGCATTCAGTGCGGTAAGGACTTTTTACCACATCAGCGCCGATTGCCTTAAGCATATCTTCCATGATTGTCGGGTTCTCGGGATCATCAAACTGCATCACTTTCGAAGGTCTGAGCAGCAGGCACCCGTAGTAGGCGGCAACTTTGCGGCCTTCAAGAGGCTTTTTAACCATATCAGCCAGCTTGTCGAAGCCAAGATCATCGCGCAGCACTTCGAGAAAGTGAAGAACACGACCCTCACCTGTATACTCTACCTCAAGGTAATCAGTAACCTTCTTACGGGCCTCTTCATTCCTCTGCATAAGCTCTTGTGCTCTTTTAAGCACATGGTGGCAGGCGGCACAGAGAGATACCAGCGGCTCACCCTTGGCCGCAGCCAGAGTGCGAACCGGTGAAAGCAGCGTGATCAGTTCATCCTCGTAGAGTGGATAAACTGCACCGCAGCACTGCCATTCTTCCAGCTCGACAAGTTCAATACCGAGCGCTGCGGCAGCTGCCATCGTGGTATTTTCCATATTTTTCGCCTGTCCTTTAAGGGTACAGCCGGGAAAATAATGATAGCGCAATTATGCGCACCTCCTAATTGGGCAGGTTTTAGAAAACTACCTGTTTAAATTCGACAGGATCGCAATATTCCCTTTTTAAATTTTAAAATATTTATTATAAATATTAGAAGTTTTCGGAGAAGGAGCTAGGCATTTTACTTCTTCCAGTATGTACTTGAAAGCAAAGCAGAGCGCCATTTTTCGCGCAGGTCGGGGTAACGTTCAGTTAATTCATCAATTAGAAGTTCCATTTCAGTTCTCTTCGTCCTGCCGCTAACCGGGCAGGGATTTTTAAGCAAAGGCAGATTTTCTCGCCTGGCCAGAGAGGCCAACACACTTTCCGGCAGCTGAATAAGAGGGCGAATCATGTAAAGGTCTGTTCGATCAAGGTAGGTAACAGGTTTAAAGGTATCCATATTCCCGGTATAAATCAAGTTCATCAGGAATGTCTGAATAGCATCGTCCAGATGATGGCCCAGGGCGACTTTGTTACAGTTGAGCTTCAGGGCAGCCTGGTGAAGTGCGCCGCGCCGCATATTTGCGCAGAGCGCACAGGGATTTTTTTCTTTACGTGTTTTGAATACAATCCGGGCGATGGCCGTTTCTTCAACATGTAAAGGCAGATCGAATCGGGCTGTCAGGGTTTTTAACGCCTGCAGATCTACCGACCAGCCCATGTGAACATAAACCGGTTCGAGTATAAACTTAACTGGTGAATGCTTCTGAAAAAGTTTAAGAATATATAAGAGCGCAGCGCTGTCTTTGCCTCCAGAAATGCCCACAGCCACCCGATCATTATCGGCAATCATCTTAAAGTTGTAGATAGTCCTTTTAACCCTGGTCAGAAACCATTTTCCATCACTTCTTCGCAAACTTTCAGCTTCCTTTCTAAGACAGGGAAAAGGCAGCCTGGTGATTCAGTTGTCCTGCCTTATTTTATATCCTGAAACAGTATATCATTTACTATCAGGGTAGAACAAATAAACACGATGGTTTTACGGGGCATTAACAGGACATAGGTGCTGGATAGAAATTCTGCCTTGCGGATAAGTTCCAATATCACTTGAAAGAGTTTAAATAATGGCGTTACGACAGCATGGTTATTCCAGAAAAAGTTCTACCAACAATTATAGTATAAATTGGCGCCTCTGAGCCTTCTTTTACCGCTTTTCCATTTTATATCTCAATGAAAGGTGGTAGAATGATATAAACAGTGCGGCGCAAGGGGGTTTTAAAATTTGGCCCGCCATACAAAAAAGAAAAAAAACGGCAGTCCCTGGCTTATATTGATTCTTTCGTGCCTTGCAGCTTTTTTGCTTGGATACTTGTACTCCATAAGCGATCTTTTATTACGTTAAAAATATTGAAGGGATAGGTCAATAAATACAACCCTATCCCTTCATACATTAACTGGTAATCAGATTTACTTAAGGAAACGAATTGTCAGCGGATACTGGAACATTTGCCCTTCATTTACCTTGATTGAAGCCATGATAATCATAACCAGTGAAAAGATTCCAACTGCGATTAGCAGTAAAATGCCAATTACAATCAATGTAAGGATTCCGGCAATAATTGCATAAATGGCAATGCTGATCTGAAAGTTCAATGATTCTTTCCCCTGCATATCAACCCAGGCTGACTGATCTTTTTTGATCAACCAAACTACAAGTGGGCCGATGATATTCCCAAAAGGAATAATAAAACCGGCAAGTGCTGAGAGGTGAGCAAGCATACCAAAGGTTTTTTCATCCTGAGTCAGCTGCATTCCATCAGTCATTTCAATTACCTCCTATATAATAATTAAGCATGTCAAACCATGGAGTAAAATTCACTAATAATAAACTAATTCTATGATAACCTCAAGATACTTACCAATCTTGATATTTACTTAAATTTATCATATATAGCTTTTATTGTCAATCGTAGTGCTGTGATTTTGTCTCCAAATATTCCCTTAAAGTTTCCCCCGAGGCCTTCCATTCAGCAGCGGCTTCGATACCAATATAGCGGTAATGCCACGGTTCAAATATATAACCGGTAATATGCTCTTTTCCTGCCGGATAACTCATGGCAAAACCAAAATAATGAGCATTCTCTTTTAACCATTGCCCCTGAAGCGTATCGGCAAAAGCAGCTTTTAAATCAACCGATGTACCGCCAAAGTCAACTGTTGTGCCAAGCTGGTGCTCTGATTGACCAGCCCTTGCACTGAACCGATTGGCTTCTTCTTCACCATATCTGTTTGCATAATCCTGGAACAGGCCTTTTTGGGTGTTATAACTGCGGTAGGCTGAACGGATCTTCAGCATAACTCCATCATATGCAGCAGCATTCCACAGCAGTTCAAGCTGCTCAAGTGCATCCGCCCTTAACTGCATGCTGTAAGCCGGGCTCAAATATTCAGGGACAGTTCTTAAATCTGAAGGTACATAATCACTTTTCAGCGTTGTCTCTTTTGTAACAAGGGCCAGCAGATAATCGCCGTCCGAAATAACCGGCAGGGACGGCTCTTCAGAATCATTATTATCCGGTGTATGAGGAACCGGCTCATCTGAAGGTTCATCACTATTTTCCGGTTCAGGTCCTTCTTCCGGAACTGTTGGCTCGCTTACAGGTTCTGGTATCTCTTCATTTAGCGGTTCTTCAGCTTCTTCGTCAGGCTCAGCCACATCTTGATTGAGCAGCTCATTGCACCCGGCAGATATAAGTGCGAGAGCCAGCATCAGTATTAATAGATGAAGTATATATCTCTTCTTTGAAATGACGTTTATCACGATCGGCTCACTACCTGTCTTTCGGCATATGTTCGGCCATTTTCAATATTTTTTCAACAGTTATGCCACGTTTTTCCATTACTGTTTCACCAGGGGCTGAAGCGCCAAATTCATCAATGCCAATCACGACACCCCTGCAGAGGGCAATCTTATCCCAACCCATCGGTAATGCCGCTTCAATAATAATCCTGTTTTCAGATGCTTCGGGTAAAACCTCTTCCCGGTATGACGCATCCTGCGCCAGAAACAGCTCTTTACAAACCATGCTCACCACTCTAACCGAGCGGCCATTTTCCTGCAACTTCTTTTTAGCTTCCACGGCCAAATGCAGTTCAGATCCTGAGGCGATTAATATAAGATCAGGTTTATTACCATTATCTTCACGGCTGACAATATAACCGCCTTTTAATGCCTCCCTGCTGGTGCCTGACAGCTGCGGCAGATTCTGACGTGAAAGAATGAGGGCTGAAGGGCCGCATCGCCTCTGCAGCGCATGCAGCCAGGCAGCGGATGTTTCTACCCCGTCTGCCGGCCTGAGAACATGCAGGTTAGGTATGGAACGCAGGTTTGCAAGATGCTCGATCGGCTGGTGCGTAGGACCATCTTCACCGACAGCGACACTGTCGTGCGTATATACATAAGTTACAGGTATGCCCATCATTGCTGCAAGACGGACTGCCGGTTTCATGTAATCGAAGAAGACCAGGAAAGTTGAACCATAAGGACGCAACCCACCATGCAGGGCCAGACCGGATAATATTGCACCCATAGCGTGTTCGCGTACGCCAAAATGAATATTGCTGCCGGAAGGATTATCCGCCTGGAAATCTCCAAAACCTTTTAAATGCGTTTTAGTTGAAGCGTTGAGATCTGCTGAACCACCAATCATATTGGGAAGATATTCAGCAATGCTCTGCATTACCTGTCCCGATGCTGAGCGGGTAGCTGCGGCTTTTTCACCAAATTCCCAAAGCCTTTCATCATTAATAAGTTCCTCAGGTATCCGATCTGAATGCCATTCTTCCCATTGTTCTGCAAGGTCGGGATATTCTCTGCTGTAAGCAATGTAAAGAGCATCCCACTCTTCGCGCTTGGCGATCAAAACCTCTTTTTTCTCGCTAAAATAATGATATACCTCTTCAGGAATATAAAATTCCGGCTCAAGCGGCCAGTCGAGATTCTTTTTGGTCAGAATTACCTCTTCCGCGCCAAGAGGAGCGCCATGAACGCCTGAGGTTCCCTGCTTGTTGGGCGAACCATAGCCGATTTCAGTCCGGACCATGATCAATGTCGGACGGTTATGCTCTTTTCTCGCTTCAGCCAACGCTTCTTCAATCAGTTCCGGCCTGTTAGCTTCTTCAACTTTAATTACCTGCCAACCATAAGCTTCAAACCTCTTGCCGGTATCTTCAGTGAACGCTATATCAGTTGAACCGTCTATTGTTATATTATTATCATCGTAAAGGCAAATAAGCTTACCAAGGCTGAGATGCCCGGCTAGTGAAGCAGCTTCAGAAGTTATTCCTTCCATCATGCAGCCATCACCGGCATATGTATAGGTGTAGTGATCAACAAGGTTGAATCCCGGACGATTAAATTCAGCTGCAAGACGCCGTTCGGCTATAGCCATTCCTACGGCATTGGCAAAACCCTGTCCAAGAGGACCTGTTGTGGTTTCGACTCCCGGAGTATGAAGATACTCGGGATGTCCGGGAGTTTTGCTGCCCCATTGACGGAAGTTTTTTATTTCTTCCAGGGGCAGGTCATACCCAAAAAGATGCAGCAGGGCATAAACAAGCATTGAGCCGTGACCGGCCGAAAGGACAAAGCGATCTCGATCAGGCCATTCGGGACAGTCAGGACAGTGTTTTAAAAAGCGGGTCCACAGCGTATATGCCATTGAAGCTCCACCCATAGGCAGGCCGGGATGCCCCGAATTAGCTTTCTCCACAGCGTCAACAGCCAGAAAACGGATAGTATTAACAGCCAGCTCATCAATTCTTTTCAAAAGAAAACACTCCAATCATTAGGGATTATCTATCACTGTCATCTCTATGTCAAAAGCAATATAGTTAAGCGGTTCCGCTGCAATACTTCCTTCTTCCTCTTTGCCAAGCAGCACTTGTTTTATCTTTACCTCAAAATCTTCGTGTCTTTCAGAGATATTTACTGTAAAATGCTGAAGGCCTTCATCGCCCGGTTCCGGCTGGAGATCATCGATTCTAAAGTAAAAGGTGCTGCTCGATTCCCATTCAGCCTGATTGTAGTAATCGACATCAAATGTTAATGACACCCATTCGAGCAAAAACAGATCAGTGCTGTCAACCCGCCAGAGCAAGCGACCGTCATAGCTGCTTCCAACTGTAAACTCACCGATGAAACCGTGATCGGATTCAAAAAGATCGGGACCGATGATTATTTCACCACTTGAAAGTTCGACCTGCCCATGGCTGACCCATGGCCAATAGTAAGTAACTATCATAGCCGGTTCTTCAGCAGACCCCTCTTCTTCTGTAACCGGATCAGGATCTGCCACTTCTTCGACAACCGGCTCTGAGACCGGTTCATGAAATAAACCACAGCCTGCAATTAAACCAATGCTAACTATAACAACAACTCCGAATAAAAAGATCCGGCTGTCTATCATTCTGAGCATATGTAACCATCTCCTTCAACAAGGCAGAATTATTCTGTCTCTATGAACGATAAGATTAATAAAACTTTCGATGCGGTATCCGTGTAACCTGCATCTTAAGAATACCATTATACCACGACCTGTTACAGTCCTGTCGGCCAGAAATACAATATTAAGGGAATCGCAACCAAAACTATTATAATCTCAAGAGGCAAACCCATCCGCCAGTAATCGCTGAATTTATAACCACCGGGACCCATAACCAGGGTATTAGACTGGTGGCCAATCGGTGTAAGAAATGCGCAAGAGGCGCCTACTGCAACTGCCATCAGGAAAGGATCTGCGTTAGATCCGATCCCCCCCGCTATACTAATAGCTATTGGAGCCATTAAGACAGCAGCGGCAGCATTGTTAACCAGATCGGATAAGAACATGGTTCCCACTAATACTAAAGTAAGGGTTAACCAGGCAGCGTAATCAGCTGCCAGGTTAAGAATACCTCCGGCAATAAGCTGTGCGCCACCGGTTGTTTCCAGGGCTCCGCTAACAGGTATCATCGCACCAAGCAAAACAATTACCGGCCAATCAACGCTTTCATAAATTTCTTTCAGTGACAGAAAGCCTGCTATAACTAGTATAAAAGCTGCCCCTGTAAATGCAATTTGAATAGGCAGTATGCCCAGCGCCGCCATCACGATAGCGGAAGCAAAGATAATTACTGCGAGTAGAACCCTGCGGGGCTGCCCAACCCGTAAACCTCTTTCAACCAGGGGTAAAAGCCCAAGGGTTGGAAGCACCTCATACAGTGTGTCGCCAGGCCCCTGCAATAGCAGGACATCACCGGGGCGAAATTTTACCGTATCGGGAGTGCTGCGAAGGCGACTGCCCTGTCGGGCCAGACCGAGCATGTTAACGCCATATCTTGAACGCAGTTTATAATTTCGTGCAGTTTGCCCTTCAAGTATGGAATTCTTCGTAACCGTTGCTTCAATAACCGCAATTTCTTCCGAGCTCAGAGCCTCTTCATCAAACTTATCAGATTCGGCCAATTTTAACCCTGTGGTATCTATAAAATCCTGCAGGTCTTCGGCGTTAGCCTTTATAACAAGCGTATCATCTTCCTTAAAAGTTCTGTATGGCGAAGGAGCGGCAAACTTCTGCCCGTTCCGGAGATGTCCGACAACAGTAATGTCACCATCGGTTGATTCTTCAAGATCACGCAGCCTCTTACCGGTTAATGAAGATTTTTTAGGGACATGAACCTCCGTTATGTAATCCTCGATATGGAATAAATCTTCACGGGAAAGGTTGCCTTTACGCTGCGGCATCAGTCGCCATCCAAGCAGCACAATAAAAATAATCCCGGCCAGGGCTACTCCCGCTCCAACAGGAACAAAATCAAACATACGAAAGGGAGCACCTGCAGCCGTTTCAGCTCTGAAAACAGATATTATGATATTTGGCGGTGTTCCCACCTGGGTGATTAAACCACCAAGTAGAGAACCAAAAGCAAGCGGCATCAGAAAGAGTGAAGGCGACCTTTCGCTCTTGCGCGCCATGCGTATGGCAACTGGTAAGAAGAGCGCCAGAGCGCCAATATTGTTCATGAAACCCGAAAATATTGTAACTGCCAGAAGCAAAACCGCTAACTGAACAGTGTAGTTATCTCCGGCGCGCCCCATCAGGCGAACGATATAATCAACCATTCCAGAGTTAAAAAGTGCCCTGCTGACAATAAGCACGGCAGCAACTGTAATTACAGCAGGGTGTCCGAATCCGGAGAAGGCTTCTTCTGCAGGGACCAAACCGAGAATAGTAACTACCAGAAGGGCGAATAAAGCGACAAGATCATAACGCCATTTGCCCCAGACAAATAGCACCAGTATTGCAGCAAGGGTGGAAAAGATAATTAACTGTCCGGAATCCATAGCTACACCTCCAACAGTTAAAGCGGCCATACAAACATAATCAGCGGTACCGCAACCAGGATAATAAGGATGCTTAGCGGCAGCCCCATCCGCCAATAGTCACCAAAATGATATCCACCAGGTCCCATTACAAGTGTGTTTGACTGATGGCCAATCGGTGTGAGAAAAGCACTGGAAGCTCCAATTGCAACCGTCATCAGAAATGGTTCAGCACTGACAGCCATCCCCGCTGCAATACTAAGTGCTATAGGCGCCATCAACAGCGCAGCAGCAGCATTGTTAACCACATTGGAAAGGAGCATGGTTATTACAAGGATTATCATTAAAACAGTTACAGAAGTCATTGAACCCGAAGCATGGTAAATCGCATCACCAATAGCTTTAGCACCACCTGTTGTTTCCAAAGCCCTGCTCACGGGAATCATTGCTCCCAGCAAAATTATAACCGGCCAGTCGATGCTTTCATATAATTCGCGGAGAGAAACAAAGCCAGCCAACAGCATTACCACCGCTGCTGCAGTAAATGCCACCTGTATCGGCAGTAAACCTGCTACCGTCAAAACCAGGGCAGCAGCAAAAATAGTGGCGGCAGGAAGATAACGGCGGGGTTTGCCCAATTTCAAACCTCTTTCAACCAGGGGGAGGCAGCCGAGAGTAGTCATAACTTCACGGAGTGCTTCCAACCGGCCCTGTAATAGCAGTACATCTCCCGCCCTGAATCGAACCCGATCCGGGCGGGCGCTCAGGCGGGCGCCTTCCCTGGATATTCCAAGCAGGTTAATTCCATAGATTGAGCGCAGGTTTAAAGAGCGCACTGTCTGCCCTTCAAGGATTGAATTGGTGGTAACAACTGCTTCGACAATACTAATTTCATCAGAACTTAAATCCGCTTCACTGAGTTTTTTTGAAGCGGTAAGTTTTAAACCTGTGACATCGAGAAATTCTGTAAGATCTTCAGCATTGGCCTGCAATATTATATGATCACCTTTTTCAAAAACACGATAAGGTGAGAAAAAAGGCAGCTTGCGTTTATTGCGAACATGACCCACTACAACCACAGCGCCATCAGATACCTGTCCCAGATCAAGCAACCTCTTACCGGCAAACTTTGAGCCTTCAGGAACATATACTTCAGTCAGGTAGCTGTCTATTTCAAATAAGTCTTCCTGCGATACCCTCCCCTGTCGACAGGGAATAAGGCGCCAGCCCAAAAAAACAATAAATATAAGACCGATTAAAGCTACTCCGGCACCTACGGGAGTAAAATCAAACATACCGAAGGGCTTGCCAACAACAGTCTCTTCTCTGAAAATTGAAATGACAATATTGGGTGGTGTTCCGATTTGGGTCATCAGGCCGCCAAGAAGCGAGCCAAAAGCAAGCGGCATCAGGTATATTGAGGGAGATCTGCTTCCTTTTCTGGCCATACGAATTGCCACAGGCATAAACAGAGCCAGCGCGCCAATATTATTCATAAAAGCTGAACAGACAGTAACCGCTCCCACCAGCACACCGAGCTGTAGAGTCTGATTTTTGTTGATCCGTGACATTCCCCTCGAAATTGAATCAACGACACCAGAGTTCATAAGTCCCCTGCTGAGAATTAATACCGCAGCTACTGTGATTACAGCGGGATGGCTGAAACCGGTAAATGCTTCATCACCAGGTATAACTCCAACTACAGTTAAGGAGAGTAGTGACAGCAAAGCCACCACATCATAGCGGAGACGACCCCAGATAAAGAAAACCAGGGTCAAAACAAGGACAAGATATACCAAATATTGATTGAACATCGGCCTTCCTGTTTCCCTCCCGGAGCTATACTATCTCAGGGGCGCTAATTCAATTGAACCATTTGATGTTTCAAGAGTTATTCTGAGCCCTCCTCCATTCATCTCACCTGACAAATGTGTCCGCTCAAAAAGGGCAGTGTCAATGTTGAGGTTAGAGATACTAATAGAACCATTTGATGTTTTTGCATCCAGATCTACAGAAAGCGAGGGCGATAACAACAGCGATATCGACCCGTTACTGGTTTTTATCTCAAGATTTTCATGAAGTTGTGGAAGTTCAGCAAGAATATTGCCATTTGACGTTTTCAACCCTGCAAGACCGCGAACCCCGGTAGCAGTAATGTTTCCATTACTGCTATCTGCCTTAACTATACCATTCACTCTCGTCGCATTTATACTTCCGTTGGATGTTGTCAATTCAGGGTTACCGCTAACATTTTCAAGGATTATATTACCGTTTGAACAATCTATTATGCCAATTAGCAAATCACCCGGCACTTTTATTTCATAATCTACAGATACCACAGTATTAGCGCTTGGATGTACAGTTTCGATCAAGAGCTTATCTGCAATGTCTATATTTATATCAATTTCATCTAACGCTTCCCTGCCGCGCAGGCTCTCTTTAACCGCTTTAATTTCTGTTTCATTCTGATCCCAACCGGTAATTGTTACACTGCCATTCGGATTAATAATTTCGATTATGGTTCCCGAACGCACCTGGTATGTTTGCATAAACTCTTCGCTGGTTACCACATTGCTGCATCCCGTCGCAGTTAACAGCAATAGACTGATGAAAACGGCCGATAAAATTTTCACTTTAACCATTTACCCCGTCTCCCCCGTAATTTAATGATTTTAGTACGTTACAGCTAAAGCTTTCTAAGGAAGCCAACAGTTATCTGGCCTTATAATATCTTGTTTTACAGGTTCAAAGCAAGTGCCGAATCACCCCTTGAAAGGATATTTTCCTGAAGCACTTTTACACTTCAACTAGATGGTGTATAGTGGTATTTAGTTTATAAGCGAGGATTGATTCAAATTAACCGTTATCTGCCTTATCTTGCCGGGTCGGGTGTTGCCCTGACCTGGGGTTTGTCCTTTATGTTCACACGGGGCGCGCTAGATTCAATCACGCCCTTTCACCTGCTGGGCTTGAGATTTGCAGCTGCTGCATTAGCCATGGCACTGTTGCGAGCATCGGGAATAATTAAATTTAATCTTAAGTTAAGCGACTATTTATACCTGCTTCCACTTTCGGTATTTCAGCCTATCCTGTATTTTTCTGCAGAAACTACAGGCATTATGCTAACATCTGCTTCATACTCCGGTATGATCATAGCTGCAATCCCGATAGTCGTCGCCATATTATCTGCAATCGTTCTGCGTGAATATCCAAACCGTATCCAGATATTCTTCATTCTAGCTTCTGTATGCGGCGTTATTTTTATTGTGTTTATGGATAACCAGTCTATTGAAGGCTTTAACCCAATGGGCACTCTTGCCCTGCTGGGCGCGGTTACAGCAGCAGCATGCTACAATATCGCTTCAAGAAAAGCTTCTGCAAATTATTCACCACTTCAGACAACCTGGGCTATGATGATTGTCGGAGCTGTGGTTTTTAACGCAATTGCAGTTTTTCAAAGCCTTAGCGCTGGTAAAATTGCCTTCTACTTCGCCCCGCTTAACGAACTTTGGCTTAGCGTGCTTTACCTGGGAGTAATCTCATCTGTAGCAGCTTTCTTTCTTTTTAACTATGTTTTAAGTAAAGTTACCGCTACACAGGGGGCGGTATTTGTCAACATGGTTACAGTTGTTGCCATTGCTGCCGGGGTGCTTTTCATGGGTGAAAACATCTACTGGTACCACCTGGCAGGCACTACAGCAATTCTACTGGGAATCTGGGGCACTAACCGCTTCGCCCCTCCGCCAACCGAATATCATGAAGCTGAAACAACAGGGCGGGCAGCCCAAAAAACATAAACAATTTTAATGATAGCAATGAAAGCATGGAAGTGAAATATAACGGGGCTTTTGATGAAGGGGAAAAATCCCCCGTTATTAATTATAATAAGTTATTCTGCCTGTGGCAGCGGATCGTTTATATGCTGCAGCTTCAGCTGTTTTGTTTCAGCCAGCCAGCGGAAGATTAAGTAGGCAGTAACAAATATTGTGGCGACCTCTGCAAATACAGGTGTAATCCAGATTCCAAATTCACCCCACAGCGCCGGGAAAAGGGTAAGCCCGATGACGGTGAATACCAGCCCGCGCGATAAAGCCACAAGCAGAGAGCTGCCGGCACGTTCAAGCGCTGTAAAAAACATTGAACTGATTATCCCGATTGGCATTACAAGGAGCGACCAGCTGATAATTGCAGACGCTCTAAGAGTTATGGCGATAGTTTCCGGGTGATCCGGCACAAAAAGAGCAACCATGCCAGAGGCCTGCCAGCGAAGCATAAAGAAAAACAAGAGCCCTAGCAGTGACGATGCAAGAATTAGCCTCTTCAGAGTGCTGCGGACCCGGTCTGACAAACCAGCCCCATGATTATAGCTGAGTATAGGTTGTGAACCCATGCTGATTCCGAGAAAAACAACCGAGCCAAACATTATCAGATACTGAACCATGGCAAAGGCAGCAACACCTTCACTGCCAATGTAGCTGAGCAGAGCTCTGTTAAATAGAAATGTTGTCAATCCACCGGCGATGCTGTTGAAAAACTCAGATGAACCGTTAACAGCAATTATTCTTATAGCATCTAACCCACCGCCGGGAGTATTAATCCGTAATCCGGCAGCATTTTTAAATTTTTTGCGCATAAAATAGCCCAAAAAGATTAATGCCCCAATAGACTGTGATATCCCAGTAGCCAGGGCTGCACCGGAGATTCCCATCTCCAATGGAAAGAGGAAAATATAATCCAGGATAATATTCAAAATAGCCATCGACATCATCACACCGGTGGCGAGATTCGGTCGCCCATCATTACGAACGGTCTGTTCAAGAATGAAGATTAAAATCATGGTTGTAAAGAAAGGATAGAGTGTAATCAGATACTGCCCGGCCAGCTCACCAAGA
>JAHYJM010000075.1 GCA_019428945.1 Bacillota bacterium
TTGCCCCCCTTCCGCGGCATCACCACGTCCAGCACGGCGAGATCGATCTCCTTGTGCCGCCGGAAAATCTCGACCGCCTCCTCCCCGTTCCGGGCCGCGAGGACCGTGTATCCAAACCCCGTGAGAATCCGCTCGGCAAGCGCACGGATCGCTTCCTCGTCTTCCGCCAGAAGGATCGTCTCCTTCCCACCACGCAGAATTTCTTCCCCGCGTTTCGCAGGGACGGCATCCGGTTGCGCCTCGACGGCCGGGAAATACACCTTGAAAGCCGTTCCTTTTCCCGGCTCGCTGTAGAGGTGGATGAATCCACCGTGCTGCTTCACGATCCCGTACACCATCGCAAGTCCCAGCCCCGTCCCCTTGTCCGGCCCCTTCGTGGAGAAAAACGGCTCGAACACCCGCTCGCGGGTCTTCTCATCCATACCGACCCCCGTGTCGGAAACCGTAAGCAGGGCGTATCTCCCTGTCTTCATGTACGGGTTCTGGCGGACATACTCCTCCTCCAGGTACACGTCCTCCGTTTCGACCAAGAGACGCCCGGCTTCTGGCATCGCATCCCTGGCGTTCAGGCAAAGGTTCATGACCACCTGTTCGATCTGTCCGCGATCGGCAAATATGGTCGGAACGTTCTTGTTCAGTGATGTTTTCACCTCGATATGTTCGCCCACCACCTTGCCGATAAGCTTCATCAGATCCGCCACCAGGGCGCTCAGGTCCATATTGACGGGATCGATGACCTGGCGGCGGGCGAACGTCAGCAGCTGCCGCGTCAACGTGGCCGCCCGTTCCGCGCAACGCAGGATCTCGTCCAGATCGTGCAACGACTGCTCGTCTCCTGCCAGCCTCATGCGCAGGAGTTCCCCGAATCCGACGATCCCCGTCAGGGCGTTGTTGAAATCGTGCGCGATGCCCCCCGCAAGAGTCCCCACCGCCTCCATCTTCTGGGCCGTCCGCACCTGTCTCTCGAGCGACACCATCTCCGTCACGTCCCGCTTTGAGGCGACGTAATTCACGATCTTTCCCGAGGAATCACGAAGCGGCGAAATCGTGGCGTCCTCCTCGAACAGTGACCCATCCTTCTTTTGGTTGATGAAATGCCCGGTCCAGACATCTCCCCGCGTGAGGGTATCCCACAACCCCCGATAGAACGCCTCGTCATGTTTTCCGCTACGCAGGACGCCGGGGTTCTTCCCGACAGCTTCCTCCCTTGAATACCCCGTGCTGCGCTCGAAGGCTGGGTTGACGTACTGGATCGTCCCTTTCGTGTCCGTGATGACAATCGCCTCAGCGGTCTGGTCAACGGCCAAGCCGAGGCGGGTGACCGCTTCATTTGCCTTCCTGCGATCCGTTACATCCCGGAAGTTCCCGAGCAGGTATTTTTTACCGGAAATCGTCACCGGAATTGCCGTGATTTCCGTCCAAAAGACCGAGCCGTCCTTTCTCTGTACCGGAATGTCGCCTTCCAACACTGATTCCTGCCTGCCCCCCCTTTCATATGCATCGAGAAGCCGGGGCAGGTTCTCCTCGGGATGGATATCCGCAACGCAAAGTTGCATGATCTCATCGTGGGTATATTGCAGCATGTCGCAAAAGGTTTTATTGCCCGTATAGATTTTCTTGCTTTCTATGTCCGCCAGAATGATCCCGTCTTTGGAACAATCGAAAATTATCCGGAATTTCTCTTCCGACTCTTTCAGCGCCCACTCCGCCCGTTTGTGCTCGGTGATGTTACGACCGTACAGATTCGCGTAGCCGGCATCTGAAATCGGCGCTACGGTGAACGAATAGACGCTCTCGTTGTGCTCCAGTTCGAAAACTTGCCTTGACCCAAGGTTCATGGCCCGCGAGACCGTATCCCGTAACATGGGTGGGACTATCCTGCCGGCTTGTAGTTGCCAATCCGACAGATGTCTTGATCCGATCTCGTTGATATAGAGCAGGGTGCCATCCATCGCAATACGCATGATGGGGTCCGGGTTCTCGGACGGGAATTTCGCCAGCGATCTGATTCCTTCCTCCGCCCGTTTGCGCTCGGTGATGTCACGGAATGACCACACACGGCCTACAATGGTACCTTCAACGCTCTGAGGTTGTGAATAACGTTCGAAAAAGCGCCCGTCCGTAAATTCGAACTGGTCGAAACTCGATTTCTCCGGTTGTTCGTACAATTCCCCCACTTTGGCTGCAAACTGCTCCGGGTCGGCAAGCTGCGCAAGGATATAGTTTATTGCTTCCCGATCATCACGGCTGGAGAGAATTTCATTCGGGATTTTCCACATCTCGGCAAATTTCCGATTCCATCGTACGATCTTTCCCTTCCTGTCCACAATCAAGATTCCATCGGCAGTGGATTCCAGGGAGGCACTGAGCAAAGACAGGGAAGATTTCAGCGCCTCCTCCACCCCCCTGCGGACTTCTTCGGAACGGTCCATGTCGTCGCCGACCTTCAAGGCGACTCTTGCGATCAACGTACCCGCCATCACGAGGAATGCCGCAGTGGAAAACCCGGAGATAAATGCGCTGCCATCGAAGAAGAACCGATGGGCATAAACGTGCAACAGATCGATTGCCGCCACGACACCGACCGTCGTCGAAACGAACACCCGGAGAAGCCTGGCCCGGGTCGAAGGTCCCGCGAACAACCTCGACGGGAAACCGTCCGGTCCCACTGCAAGGACCTGCCCTGTTCCCAGCAACAGGAACGCAATGGCGGTCGTTGCCGCCATCGGTATGGCAGCGGTGCCATACAAGATAGGGGCCCCATGCAGGTAGCTCAGCACGAATACTGCTCCCACCATCGTCACGAGAACCCCTAAACCCCCGGCCAGGTCCCGGAAAAAGTTTTGGTGCACCCTGTTCCGCTCGCGGAGAAAAAGCATCGGGAAGACCGCTCCCGAGAAGAACAGGAGTGCCGCCGTCGCAGGGGACATGCGCCCGGTGAGGATCGCACCAAGCAATCGGGTATTTGGAAATAGCCATTCTTCCAGGGAGAGGACAGGTTTTCCCAGGCCTTCCACGAGCTCGATCAGCCCGTATACCGAAAGGAGCGTGGACAACACGACTACGAGTATGCTCACCCGACCTTGGGGGGACCCCATCGAATGAACCTATAAACGGCAGTTGAACTCGACTGTTGACCTGAAAGCGATGCATAATCGGGATATTCCACGACATGGAGGACTCACCCGATGGGTGAACGGGATTTGGCCCTGCAAAAGCATGAAATTCGCGGGTCGGAACCGATGCAGGTCGACACCTTCGGCGGACGACTTCATGTCGAATGGGATACCGATTCCAGCGCCACGCCGATCGGGCAGTTGGCGTTCTTCGCCGAGTTTCTCAAGAACGCCGGTGTATTCGACGACTGGGTCGGGGAGTGTCCGCTTTCGTATACCAGTCCGAACGCTCCGACGAACCGGGACATCCTCGGGACGTGGATGCTGTCGGTATTGGCCGGTCACAAGCGCTACGCGCACGTCACCGCCTTGCGCGGCGACGGCGTCAGCCCGAAGGTTCTCGGGATGCGCAGGATCGTCAGCGAGGACGCCCTTCGCCGCGCGCTTGGCCGGATCGACGAAGAAACGGGTGCGGCCTGGATGCGCAGGCACCTGATGCGCAGCATCACCCCGGCGTTGTCCGACCCGTGGATTCTCGACGTCGACACGACGATCAAGACGCTCTACGGCCGCCAGGAGGGTGCGGAGATCGGCTACAACCCGTGGAAGCCCGGCCGTCCCTCCCATGCGTACCACACCTACTGGGTCGGGAATCTCCGCCTTGTCCTTGATGCCGAGGTGAGCGGCGGCAAAGCCCACACGGGAAGCCATGCGCTTCCCGGTCTCTCCCGGCTCCTGGATGAACTTCCTCCGGAACACCGTCCCTTCCTTGTTCGTGGCGACTGCGGCTTCGGGAACGACACGGTTCTTCGGGAGATGGAAGCGCGCCAACAGCCGTACCTGTTCAAACTCAAGCAGTCGAAGAACGTCCGACGGTTGCTGGTTCGCCAGTTCCAGCGCGACGACTGGTTCGATGCGGGTCAGGGATGGAAAGCCGTGGAAGACGAGATCAAACTTGCCGGCTGGGAAAAGATCCGTCGCGTCGTCATCCTGCGCCGTCCCGTCAAGGAGGAACTGGCGCTGGCAAGAAAGAAGGGGAAGCAGATGGAGATGCTGTTTCCTGACGATGCCGGTACGGTGTGCTACGAGTATGCGGTTCTGGTGGCCGGTTGCCCCGTGGATACGGCAGCGATCGCGCAATTGTACCGGGACCGCGCCGACGCGGAGAACGGATTCGACGAATTGAAGAACCAGTGGGGATGGGGCGGATACACGACGAAGGACATCGCCCGCTGCCGGCTGACGGCACGGATGGTGGCGCTGGTCTACAACTGGTGGAGCTGGTACAACCGCATGGCGCGACCGGGCGCCCGCCTGGAAGCGATCACGAGTCGTCCTCTGTTGCTGGCGGCGATCGGTCGGACGGTTCGGCATGGCGGTCAGAGTCAGCTGTACCTGACGCCGATGCACGCCGCCGGCCGCGTGATCGCCGCCATGATCGTCAGGATACGTACGGGTTTGCAGTATGTGAAGCATGTTGCGGAGCAGTTGCCCTCCCGAGATCGATGGGAACTTCTGGTTCGCTACATCGTCGACCGGATTCTCGCTTCGAACCAGGCCGTCAGACGAAATCAGACGGCATTACCCGCCCCGGCGGCGGGGTAACTGCCGTTTTTAGGATGAACGAGAAGCAGCCCGCCGAGGCATAGGAAAGCGATCGCGGTGAAGGGAGCCATCGGGATGTAAGAGGCTCGGATACTCGCGAGGAGGGGAATTCCAAGAATCCAGCCCGACAAACCAAGGAGCCCCAGAGCAGCGGTGGCCGCTCCAAGGAGCGCCACGGGCTTGCGGTATGGGTCGAGGGGGGAACGACAGGTCTGGTTTGTCACGGGCTGAGGCGTGCTCACCTCATGACCTTAAGCCAGTTTTCTTCTTCGACAAAGTGGCGGCGGCTGTACTCGGATAGCTGGTCCAACGCAGGGCCGACAACCTTCATCCCCTTGTTCCCTCCTGCCGCCTCCCCCAACCTGCCAAGGATGTCAAAAAAATCCTTGTGTTGATCATCCAATTCCTGGATGCCGACGGGAAAATCATTTTTCCATTTGAACGGACTCATTTCCATTACATTCTCCTTTCGGACCCTCCGGGACGATTATACGGACCACGCAATACTTCATCATTATATTTTCTTCGGCAAAAACTTAAGAAATATTCAATAAAATATTCGTATTTATTTTACATGAATTCATCTTGGCTTGTATTTTATGTGCAGATAAATGATACAATAACATCAGTAAATACGTATTCCATATAAGTATTGCGATGATAACGAATAGGTTAATATTTTCGGCCTAAACGGCACGCTTCCAATTCTTCAGAATCCGGCGAGGTCTGGCTCGCTGGATGATAATGAGGCCGAATTCCCTTTGAGTATCGGGATTGTGCCGAAGGCGGGATTTGAACCCGCACGGGTTTCCCGCCACTCTGGACACTTGATGACCGGGATTGGCTTCCCCGGCCACCGCGTTGACCGATCCTTCCGAAAAGATTATTCTCTTCACGGTAGTAGATGTGCAACGATCTCGCCGGGAGCTTGATGTCTGCCATCGTTCTCCATATGGATCTTGTGTGAGGATCCGAGTGCGCCGTAGGCGCTAGCCGCCACAGCGCGCTTTCATCTCCTCAACCGCTGATCCCTGCCCGCGTTTCTTGCCACCCCCTCCGGCGTAACGGCATGCGGCCGACCGTGCGCGTCTTTCGCCGCGCGCTATGGAGGACGTTATCGTGTACCAACTGTCTACCCTGGGCTTCGGCCCATTCTTCGAAGAACAACTGTCTCGCTCGGAACACCCCGCCGGCGTCCCCGCCAGGATTGCCGGCGAGCACCGCGGTGCGTATGTGGTCTGGTCCGCCTCGGGTGCCGGCCGTGCACAACTTGCCGGGAAACTTCGCACACGGCTTGAGGGAAAAGGATTCCCTGCCGTCGGAGATTGGGTAGTCCTCAAGGACGCACCCGGCCCGGATCGCATCACCATCATCGACGAAGTCCTTGAACGGCGCACGGTTTTCACCCGCGGAGCCGCCGGACGCCTGGGACGTACCCAGGTTGTCGCCGCCAATATCGACATCGTGTTCGCCGTCTGTGGTCTTGACGCGGACTTCAACGTTCGCAGGATCGAACGCTACCTTGCCCGAATCTGGGCGAGCGGCGCCCAGCCCGCGGTGATCCTCAACAAGGCGGACCTCTGCGAGAACACCGCCGAGCGTATGCCCGAAGTGGAAAGCCACTGTCCCATGGTGCCGGTTTACGTGACCAGCGCTCTTCTGTCGGAGGGCCTTGCGGTGATTCGGGCAAGCATCCGCGAAGGTTTGACAGCGGCCTTCGTCGGCTCATCCGGGGCGGGCAAATCAACACTGATCAACGCCTTTCTCGGCGAAGAGCGGATGCCCACCGGTGAAGTTCGAGCGCGCGATGGCCGTGGCTGTCACGTCACGACCCATCGACAGCTCGCATGCTGGCCGGAGGCGGCCTGCTCCTGGACACGCCGGGCATGCGGGAGCTGCAACTAGTCGACGAAAATGGCCTCGATTCGGTATTCGAGGACATCACCGAACTCTCTGCGCGATGCCGTTTCAGAGACTGCCATCACGACACCGAACCGGGTTGCGCGGTGAAGGAGGCGATGAAGTCAGGAGACCTCTCCGCTGACCGTCTGGAGCACTACCGGAAACTCGAACGGGAAGCTCAAGCCTACGAGCTACGTCACGACGAGAAACTGCGTCGGCAATCCGAACGTGTATGGGGTCAGTTCTACGATGAGGTCGCCCGTCTGCGACGGTGGAAGGGGGGCAAGTAATACGCACCTCACCGCCACCAGGCCTGTTGTCACGTCCACCGCACGTCCATATGCTTCTCGTAGTCGAGATCGCGGAGGAAGCACGGGAGAATCTGGGAGAACGGACTCCCAACGACTGCCCAACGGAATAATCACGCGAGCCACAAATTAGCCACTCGGGCTGATTTCACGAAAAAAGGGAACTTGGCGCGAAGCCAAATTCCCTTTTAGAATTGGGTTGGTGCCGAAGGCGGGATTTGAAGCCGCACGGGTTTCCCCACCACCCCCTGGATTGTCTGCGAAATACGCCTTCGTGAACTGCAAGGTTTCCGGTGGGCTCTCGAGTATCGTCATGCCGATCTCTACCGACACGTGCCCGGTCGCGTGCGCTGCGTCGCAAGGGCGTATGACAATGTCTATATCCCGGTCGAGCAAAATCAGAAACCGGACGAGCCGCTCGGACGAGAAACGAATCCCATATTTACGAATTATTTCATTTCAATTGCGAATGAGGATTCCCCCGGTTAACCTGAGTCAACCGAATTATTATTGTGGAGATACGAGATGCACCGTGAATTACGCCGCAAAGAAAGAGGGATGACCGGACCGGATGCCAGTGGACTGCTGGAACGGGGTGAATACGGGGTGCTTTCCACCCGCGGCCCTGATGGAGCGCCGTACGGAATACCGCACAACTACTGCGTCATCAACGGCGCCATCTATTTCCATTGCGCTGGCGAAGGACGCATGCCGGAGAACATTGCTGCTGACGGCCGGGTGTCTTTCTGCGTGGTGGGTGATACCGAAGTGCTGCCGGCCCGGTTTGCCACCCGTTATGAAAGCGCCATCATCTCCGGCACTGCAACCGAGGTTTTCGATGAGGAAAAGCAGTTGGCGTTGGAGGGACTCCTGGCCAAATATTCCGCGGCGTATCGTTTGGAGGGGCTGGATTACATCAGGGCCAAAGGCGAACGCACCCGGGTGTTCCGGATCGGCATCGACTCCATCTGCGGCAAAGCCCGCAGATGACGGCACTACGCGAGCACCGCTGCGACTGGGTCGGCAATGACCCACTGTATCGGACCTACCATGACCGGGAATGGGGGGTGACGGTCCACGACGACAGACTCCTGTTCGAGTTCCTGATACTGGAAGGTGCCCAGGCCGGGCTCTCCTGGATCACGATCCTGAGAAAACGGGATGCCTACCGCGCCGCCTTCGCCGGCTTCGACCCCGAAGCAGTGGCCGGTTTCGATGGGAAGAAGGTTACGGAGCTCCTGGCCAACCCCGGCATCGTACGCAACCGCCTGAAGGTGGAATCGGCCGTAACCAATGCCCGCTCCTTCCTGAAGGTGCAGGAGGAGTTCGGCTCCTTCGACGCATACCAGTTGCGCTTCGTGGACGGCAGGCCGATCCGGAACGCCTGGAGAAGCATCAGGGAAGTCCCTGTCAGCACGCCGGTATCGGACACCATGAGTCGCGACCTCAAACGGCGCGGTTTCCGCTTCGTCGGAAGCACCATATGCTACGCCCACATGCAGGCGGTCGGCATGGTCAACGATCACACCGTGGATTGTTTCCGATGGCGGGAGGTGGGTCGGCATTGATTACGCATGCCGATTCCCGCCCCGTGCCGGTTTATCGAGATAATCGGCGAGCGTGATCAGTTGAACCCCCTCGTATTCACCGAGGGCCAACATCGCTTTGTCGCCCGTCACGATCGCCTCCGCGTTTCCTCCGACAGCACATTCGAGGATCCGGTTATCCGGTTCGTCCGGAAGAACGGACAGGCGGCGGGAAGGCTCCACGATTTCTCCCATCTCCCCCAGAACGACCGCCACGCGGCTGATTTCTTCCTTGTCGCGGGAGAATTTCGATGCGAGCACCGAAAGGACTTCCCGGATGATAGCGCGGGATATGACCAGATCGTCAATCCCGTCGAGTATGTTCGCAACTGCGGATTCGGCACGCCCACCGGGAAACAACAACGCCGAGACCAGGATGTTGGAGTCGAAAACGACCCTCATCGTCGACGAAGGAACCGGTCGAGATCTTCCTCCTTCAGCAAACCCTTCTCCCGCGCACGGGCGCTCCAATACCCTTGTGTGGCTTTCCATTCACCGCACAAACGTTGCCGCCTCGCCAACTTGAGCGCGTCCTGGATCACGGCGCTCAGGCTCTTCCCCTCTTCCCGCGCGATCCGCTCGGCATCCTCGGCAAGGTCGGGAGGGAGGGAGATCGTCTTCCTAACCGCTTCACCCATTTGCGGAATCCTCCTTCCAGGTCAAACACCAAGTGTGAATAAATCATACCGCCTTGGATGATATTGCCACGGGGGCCGGCAACGCGCAAGGGGCATTGCATCTCGAGTTTTCCCATCGCCGCAATTACGCATAAAAGAACATTTAACCCGAAGTTCCTCCGGCTTGCGAGCATAAATCTCCTGTGATGTCAGAAGGTTGGTTTGATATTGCCGTGCAGCGTTCTGGCTACACCCGGATTACGTCCAGCAAGGCCAGTGCTCGTGCCTGTCGGGGATTGGGCGTGGTCGTCATCAGGAAGGTCGGTTCGGAAGGATCGGCGCCGACGCGATG
>JAHYJM010000076.1 GCA_019428945.1 Bacillota bacterium
CCGGAACTGCTTGGCTGCTTGAAGTGAATGCTGTTATGAAGAGCCGTGTGCGTAAATAGCGCATGCACGGTTCTGTGAGGGGCTATGCTCGTGAGGGCATAGCCTACTCGACCCTTGTGTCTCCCTTGTGTCCCTAATTTGATTACTCAGCCGCAGGTGTAAATGTGCGCATTGCCAGCTCGCGATCGAGCATTATTATGCCGTGGCCCTGTTCACCAATACGTCTGATTTGGTTAAGCATTTTGCTCATCGATGCTTCTTCCTCAACCTGTTCATCAATAAACCACTGCAGGAAGCTGATGCTGGGATAATGTTTTTCCTCCTGGGCTAAAGCCATCAGGTCATTAATCAGACTGCTGACCAGTTTTTCATGTTCAAGGGCCAGTGCGAAAATTTCCTCAGCCGACTCAAAATTTCTTTTCGGATCTTTGAAACCGGTTATAACTGCATCGTTTCCCTGGTCGTTGATGAACTCAAAGAATTTCATGGCGTGGAAACGTTCTTCTTCTGCCTGGACAATAAAGAAATTTGCAAAACCGTCGAGGTCTTCTTTCTTAAAGTGGGCTGCCATTGCAAGATAGTAGTGTGCAGAGAAAAATTCGTGGGTAATTTGCTCATTCAGTTTTTCAAGTAGCTTGTCAGATAACATCGTTAATCTCCTCCCTAATATATCTATTGATACATTATAATACTATCAAGTAAAATCTGCAAGACAATTAAGAATCATTCTGAAAGAACTTTTAGTAACGCTGCTGAATGATTAATTTATAAATAAAAAGTTTTTTCAGTTAATATTATCTATTGCGTCTATTTTTACGAAGCGCTAATTCACTTTTAATAGGCAGGATTAGTCATACCGGGAAGAGAATAAAAACAGGTCTACATATTTATATAAGGTCTAACCGTTAGGTGGAGTGCTAAATTGAAAGGGTGATTTTATGAAGGAGCAGCTGGAAACTGTTTTTGAAGCATACAAGGGGGAAAAAAGCGAATTAATTCCAGTTTTACAACATGTGCAGAAAGAAATTGGTTATCTTCCTGAAGAAGCTATGAAGCACATAGCTAGATTTGTAAGAGTTCCCGAAAGTAAGGTTTACGGAGTGGCTACATTTTATGCACAGTTCAAGATGAAGCCAAGGGGACGTTATATAATCCGTGTATGTAAAGGTACTGCCTGTCACATTCAGGGCAGCCCAAAAATTGCCTCTAAAATCGAAGAGATCTTAAAAATCGAAAGCGGAGATACAACCCCCGATCTAAAATATACCCTTGAGGAAGTTGCCTGTATTGGCGCGTGTGCTCTTGCTCCGGTGATGATGATCAATAATGATCCGCACGGACGGTTGTCACCGGATAAAATCAAGGGGATTTTAGACAGTTATGAATAAATTGCTGGAGGTATTCTGATGGAACTATTCATTGATCACTGTTGCGAAAAGTGCACCCATAGCAAGGAATCAGCGTGCAAGGATTTTATAGCATGTTGTGTGGAAGGCCCAATATGTCATGAAAATCCGGAATGTAAAGCGAAAAGAAAGACAATAATGGCCAGGGTCGCTCTAAATGATAAATTTGTAATTTGCTGAGAAGATAATCTCGAAAGGAGAATGGAGTATGTCATTTGAAAAGCACCTTATGATTTGTGGTGCAACCGGCTGCATCTCGTCAGGTTCAAATAAGGTACAACAGGCTCTAGTCGAAGAGCTCGAAAAACATGGTCTTAAGGGAAAATACCGCCTTGTTATGGGAGGCTGTCCCGGATTATGCGAAGAAGGACCGATTATTGTTATCTATCCGGACGAGGTTTTTTATTGCCGACTTAAGCCCGAAGATATGACTGAAATGGTCGAAAAGCATCTGATCGGTGGCGAAGTTGTTGAACGGCTGCTTTACAATGGTCCTGATGTTGATTCGCCTGTCAGATTTTACGATTCTATTCCTTTTTATGCCAAACAGAAGTTTAATGTTTTACGCAACGGCGGCATTATCGATCCAGAAAGTATAGATGAATATATTATGAGGGGCGGTTACCGAGCATTTTCACGCGCTTTGGAAATGGATCCTGAAACAATTTACGGGGAAGTTAAGCAATCCGGTCTGAGAGGGCGAGGCGGAGCTGGTTTCCCGACTGGGATGAAATGGCAATTTGCTGCTCAAAGTAAAGGGAGCAAAAAGTATGTGGTTTGCAATGCTGATGAGGGAGATCCGGGTGCTTTTATGGATCGTAGTATCCTTGAAGGCGATCCACATGCTATCCTCGAAGGGATGCTTATCTGTGGTTTAGCCATCGGGGCTGACGAGGGATATATATACTGTCGGGCTGAATATCCTCTGGCTATTAAAAGACTGAAAATTGCTATAGATCAGGCTGAAAATTATGGTCTGCTCGGAAAGAACATTTTAGGTTATGGCAAAAATTTCAAAATAAAGATTAAAGAAGGCGCTGGAGCTTTTGTTTGTGGTGAAGAAACAGCACTCCTGGCGTCAATTGAAGGCAGGAGGGGAGTCCCTCGTCACCGGCCGCCATTTCCAGCTGTAGAAGGTTTGTGGGGAAAACCGACCTGTATAAACAATGTGGAAACTTTTGCTAATATACCCCTGATTCTAAAAAAAGGTGGTGTGGCTGATTTTGCATCGGTAGGTACTGAAGGCAGCAAGGGAACCAAAGTTTTTGCACTTGCCGGCAAGATCCGCAATACAGGTCTTTGCGAGGTGCCGATGGGTATTACAATCAGGGAGATCATCTTCGATGTCGGTGGCGGAATCAAGGATGGACGTAAATTCAAAGCCGTCCAGGCTGGAGGTCCTTCAGGAGGTTGCATCCCTGAAGAATACCTGGATCTACCCATTGATTATGATTCGCTCACATCTGCCGGAGCTATTATGGGCTCCGGAGGCCTTGTTGTTATGGATGAAGGAACCTGTATGGTTGACCTTGCCCGCTACTTTCTCAGCTTTACTCAGAAGGAATCATGCGGACAGTGCATTCCCTGCCGGTTGGGGACAACTCAAATGTTCAATATTCTGAATGATATCACCGAAGGACGGGGCAAACCCGAAGACATTAAACTGCTGGAAGAACTGGCCTGGGCTATTAAAAAAGGTTCAATGTGTGGACTCGGTCAGACAGCTCCTAACCCAGTTCTCACCACCCTCCGCTATTTCCGCGATGAATATGAAGCGCATGTTTACGAAAAACGTTGTCCGGCGCTGGTTTGCAAGGCTTTACTGCGATACTGTATCGATCCTGAAAAATGTATCGGATGCAGGCGATGTACCAAGGAATGTCCAGTCGATGCAATCAGTGGTGAAAAGAAGGAACCGCACGTCATCGACCAGGAATTATGCATTAAGTGTGGCGCCTGTTTCGATGTTTGTCCGAAAAAAGTTCAGGCGGTTGAGGTTCTCTCAGAAGGCCTGCCTGAGCCTAAAGTAAATGAAACATGCGAGGAGGGCTGCAAATGTCAGAGCTAATCACATTGACTGTTGATGGCGTGGAAATAAAAGCTGAACCGGGCACATCTATCCTGCGGGCGGCCCTGGCCAATGGAATTTATATTCCCCATCTGTGCGATCATCCCGATCTTACTTCGGTTGGAATTTGCCGGGTCTGTCTGGTGGAAATCGAAGGCCGCCGACCTACAGTTTCCTGCATGACACCGGTTGAAGAAGGAATGGTTGTAACAACAGCCAGCGAAGAACTTGATCAGACCCGCAAAGTAAACCTCGAGCTTCTGGTAATTAATCACGACTACAACTGTCAGAGCTGTTCCAAAAACAGTAAATGCAACTTACAGGAGCTGACCCGGTATATCGGGCTGGATGAAGAGCGAATCAAAGCTATGCGTAAGCCGATGCTTGATTCGCCCATTGATGATTCAAATCCGTACTATATTCGAAATATGGATAAATGTGTGCTCTGTGGGATTTGTGTTCGCACCTGTGACGAAATACAGGGAGATGGTTGCATAGATTTTGCTTATCGTGGCATTAAAACTAAGATCGCAGTTCTCGGTGACAAACCGATTATTGATTCTACCTGTGTAACCTGCGGGGAATGTGTGTCACGCTGCCCTGTTGGTGCGCTCGTACCCCGTAATGCTGTTGAACCTACATACGAAGTTGAGACAATCTGTCCATTCTGCGGCTGTGGATGCGGTATGGTTGTTGGCGCAAGGGGCAATAAAATTGTCAGTTCCAGAGCTGTGCCCGACAGTCCGGCCAATAATGGCAGTCTATGCGTGAAAGGACGTTTTGGCCTTAGTTTTGTTAACCACCCAAATCGCCTCACCAAGCCGCTAATCCGCAAAGATGGCGAACTTGTTGAGTCAAGCTGGGAGGAGGCTATATCGCTTATAGCCCAAAAGCTGGGTCAGTATAAGGGCGACCAGTTTGCCACTATAGCTTCGGCAAAGTGCACTGTGGAAGACAATTATGTCATGCAAAAATTTACCCGTGCAGTAATGGAAACCAATAATATCGATCACTGCGCCCGTCTCTGACACGCTCCAACAGTGGCCGGTCTGGCCATAGCGCTTGGCAGTGGAGCGATGACAAACACTATCGCTGAAATTGGAGACTCCGCCTGTATCCTGGCTTCAGGCACAAGCACCACTGAAGCTCACCCGATTATAGGATACCAGGTAAAGAAAGCGGTGCGCAAGGGTGCAAAACTAATTGTAGCCAACCCGCAGGAAGTGCCGCTGACCCAGTTTGCCGATCTACACCTACCCTTAAAACCGGGGACTGATGTAGCCCTGCTGATGGGTATGGCAAAAGTGATAATAGATGAAGGCCTTCATGACCAAAAATATATAGAAGAACGCTGCGAAAATTTTGACAAGTTTAAAGAATCGCTTGAAGTTTACACGCCCGAATTCGTTTCTGACGTAACCGGCCTGCCCTGGGAAGATGTTGTTAAAGCGGCAAGGATGTATGCCGAGAACGGGCCTGCCTCAATTCTTTACTGCATGGGTATAACCCAGCATTCCCACGGCACAGACAACGTCCTGGCTGTCAGTAACCTGGCCTTAATTACCGGCAACCTTGGCCGAATCTCCGGCGGGGTTAACCCCCTGCGCGGTCAGAACAATGTTCAGGGCGCCTGTGACATGGGTTCACTGCCTAATGTCTTCACCGGTTACCAGAAAGTCGATAACGATGAAGCAAGGCAGAAGTTTGAGAAGGCATGGGGCGTTTCCTTAAGCGGTAAACCCGGGCTGACTCACACTGAGATATTTGATGCTGCTTACACTGGTGAGATTAAGGCTCTGTACCTGATCGGTGAAAATCCTGTTCTTACCGAAGCAAATGCTGCCCACTCCATCGAGGCGATGGACAAACTTGAGTTTTTTGTTGTCCAGGATATTTTCCTTAACGAGACAGCTGAAAAGGCTGATGTGGTTTTACCGGCAGTTTCATTTGCCGAGAAGAACGGCACATTTGTTAATACAGAGCGTCGCGTTCAGCGTGTGCGCCGTGTGATCGATCCGGTAGGGGAAGCGAAGCCCGACTGGTGGATCGTCAGCGCAATTGCCAACGAAATGGGGCATGAAGGTTTTGCCTATAACAGCGCTGAAGAGATTTTCAACGAGATGGCATCGCTTACTCCGAGCTATGCCGGTATCAACTACGAGCGGCTCGATCAGGGCAGCATTCAGTGGCCATGTCCGAGTGTAGATCATCCCGGCACTCCGATTCTGCACACTGAGAAATTTGCTACTGCCTCGGGTAAGGCAAAACTGCTTCCACTGGAGTACAGGCCATCTGAAGACTGCTGCGATTTCGATTTTCCGCTCATACTCACTACAGAGCGCAGCCTTTACCAGTTCCACAGCACCATGACCCGCTATTCAGACGGGCTTGATGGACTTAGTGGCGGCGAACAGATCCTGATCAACCCTGCCGATGCAGAAAAGCTCGGTATAGAAGACGGCGATCAGGTTGAAGTCAAGTCGCGTCGCGGCAAATTAAAAGTTAAGGCAACTATCACCAGGCGCAGCCAACCTGGTGTAGCTTCGCTCAGCTTCCACTTTGCCGAATGTCCGACAAACTTACTTACAAGTAATGCTCTTGACCCGGTGGCCAAGACTCCGGAAACCAAGGTCTGCGCCATCCGTATCGATAAAGTAGAGCAGTAATCTTTCCTCACCATTAAGAGGCAAAGTATGCTGCCGGCTCTCTCCCCACGGGAAAGACTGCTCGAGGCACACATAGATTAGCGGTTCCACTGATGGAACCGCTAATCTTAATATCACGTTTAACCAACTCTTCCAGAAAAGAACTGGGTTGCATTATCCGCCTCAGGGTCTAAAACGCCTGTGCGGTTGATCTTGTTTTCTGCTATCATTATTGTTCTTATACTAAGGGGTATGCCCGTCAAACGTTTCATGTGGTCTAAAACTGCGTTAGGTATGCTTATGTTTCGAGTTCGTTATGGTATAATATTAATTATTCTCATAACACAAATTGGAAGGCGGTAAATTCTCTTAAATGTTTCCCCTGCGGGACACCATCACATACCATGGCGCTAAAGCGGCTACATTTGGCTTGTTAATATTAACCGCCTTGGCTTACTTCTATCAATTTTCACTCGGTCAGGACGCGTTCCCTTTTATATTTAATACTTATGGGTTTATCCCAACTGAATTTTTTCAAAATCCCGTTGGTGAATTTTATACAATCATAACAAGCATGTTTGTGCATGGTTCAGTTGCCCATCTGCTTAGCAACCTTTGGTTTCTATGGGTATTCGGGCCGGCTGTTGAAGGGCGTCTCGGCTTCCGGCGTTTTATGTTTCTTTATTTGCTTTCCGGTGTTGCCGCCGCTTTTTTACAGGGGTTTTCTATGCCAGAGAGCACTATTCCCATGGTTGGGGCGTCAGGCGCTGTCTCAGGAGTGCTCGGAGCTTACCTGATTCTATTTCCGAAAGCGCGTGTTTTAACAGTTGTTCCGCCCCTGATTTTCTTTTTCTTCTGGCTACCCGCTCCGATTTACCTCGGTTACTGGATTATTATTCAATTTGCGCAGGCATTTTTTGATATTCCCGGTGTAGCCTGGTGGGCTCATATTGGCGGTTTTGCTCTTGGTTTGCTGCTGGTTATTATTATGCGTCCCAAACGTAATTACCGCGCCGACCCCTACTGGGAATGCTGGCGCGATTATTGTTGAGTTTCTTTGAGCATGATTTCCGCCTGTCCGGGGGAATAGATGTAATTGAATTGAACAGGAGGCGTATGTAAATGGAAAATCTATCGCAGTTTTTCTGGATTTTTATAATAATTACTGCTCTTACACCCTACCTGCAGCAGCAGATATTGCGTGCCGGACGTACCCGAAAGATGGCTGAGCTGGAGCGTAAACGCGGCAGCAGGGTAATTACATTAATTCACCGCCAGGAAGCAGTCAATCTGTTGGGAGTCCCTCTGACCCGTTTCATAAATATTGAAGATTCGGAACAGGTCTTGACAGCCATACGCCTTACCTGTAAAGATTGCCCCATTGATTTAATTATTCATACCCCCGGCGGACTGGTGCTCGCTTCAGAGCAGATAGCTGAAGCTCTACTTCGCCATTCAGGCAAAGTAACTGTTTTTGTTCCTCACTATGCTATGTCGGGCGGCACCCTGATTGCCATGGCTGCCGATGAACTGGTTATGGATCAGAATGCTGTCCTGGGGCCCCTTGACCCTCAGCTTGGGCAGTACCCGGCTACATCAATTTTAAAAGTGCTTGACCGAAAGCCTATCAAGGAAGTTGACGACCAGACCATCATCCTGGCAGATGTCGCAGCAAAAGCATTAAGCCAGGTCAGAATTACTGTTAGGAATTTACTTAAAAAGCACATGGACGATGAAGCAGCCGATAAAACTGCCGACCTGCTCACCCAGGGTACCTGGACTCACGATTACCCCATCGATGTTGATCAGATTGCCTCCATGGGTATCAATGTTAATACAGACATGCCGGCAGAAATATACAGCCTGATGAGTATGTACCCGCAGCCACGCACATCAAGGCCGAGTGTGGAATATAATCCCGGCCCGGTTTACCCAACCAGCCCCAAAGATTAACGCTAACATTGTCTCCTTAACGATTAGGAGGTTTGAGTGAATGTCCGATCAGATTGATCTCTCAAAAATTGAAAAGAAAATTGTTATACGACAGGCTGAAGATAAAGACATCGAAGCAATTGTTGATTTAACTAAAATTTGTTTTCCAAACATGGATCCCTGGACAAGAGAGCATCTGGAAAGCCACATCAAAATTTTTCCCGAAGGGCAATTGTGTGTTGAATATGATGGTCAGATAATCGGTTCATCTTCCAGCCTGATTGTTGATTTCAACGAGTATGAAGATCGCCACACGTTTGATGAGATCACAGACGACGGCTATATTACAAATCATGATCCCGAAGGTAAACACCTCTATGGCATCTCGATTATGGTCCATCCCGATTTTCGTCGCCTACACATAGGTAGTCGTATCTATGAAGCCCGAAAAGAGCTCTGTCAACGCCTTAATCTGAAAAGCTTTCTGGTTGGGGGGCGTATTCCCCATTACCATAAATATGCGGAAGAGATGTCGGCGACCGAGTATGTGCAGCAGGTTATCCAGCAGAAAATATATGATCCCGTCTTAAGCTTTCAGTTGCTGAATGATTTCAAACTTAAATGGGTTAACCCTCATTACCTGAGTGATGACAAGGCCTCTCTCAGTTATGCAGTTCTGCTCGAGTGGAGCAATGTTGACTACCTGCCTAAATCGAAACGGCTTTACCTGCGCGCTTTTCCCGTGCGTATCTGCGCCGTTCAGTATATGCTGAAAAAGATCGATTCCTTCGAGGAATTTGCTTCTCAATGCGAGTATTATGTAGATGTAGCAGCTCTTGATGAATCAGATTTTGTAGTTTTTCCGGAAACATTTACGATTCAGCTTTTATCATTTCTGGATGAAACAATACCCGGCCGCCAGGTGCGTCGTCTGGCCAATTTTACGGAACAGTATATAGAACTCTTCAGTATGTTAGCTGTTAAACACAATGTAAATATAATTGCCGGCTCACATTTTGTCGAAGAAGATGATTTAATCTACAATGTGAGCTACCTGTTTCAGCGTGATGGTTCAATCGATAGTCAGTATAAACTGCATATCACTCCCGATGAAAAACAGTGGTGGGCTATCCAACCTGGCAATGAGTTGAAAATATTTAATACAGACTGTGGTAAAATAGCAATTCTTATTTGTTATGACATTCAGTTTCCGGAATTATCTCGACTTGCTGTTGAGCGTGGCGCCCGGATAATATTTATACCCTTTTGTACCGATGATCGACAGGGCTACCTGCGCGTGCGCTATTGCGCCCAGGCCAGGGCTGTCGAAAACCAGGTTTATACTGTCATTACCGGGACTGTTGGTAATCTTACTCACGTTCCCCGCACAGATACAATGTACGCCCAATCAGGTATATTT
>JAHYJM010000077.1 GCA_019428945.1 Bacillota bacterium
GGAGCTGTAAAATCGGGAGAAATTATTATCGGTGATATAAATATACCGGAGGAATTAATTGAAACAGAACAGGTTGAGCTGCTGACAACTTCACTAATTCGAAGTTATTTCCCCGAGCGTCCTCCTGATGCTCACAAAGGCAGTCTGGGCAGGACCTTGATTGTGGCCGGTTCGCCCGGAATGACGGGAGCAGCGATGCTTACAGCTGAATCAGCCTTAAAAGGTGGTTCAGGTTTAGTCTACCTGGCTGCGCCAAAAAGTATTTGTCCCACCCTTGAAAGCAAATTAACAGAAGTAATTGTTATCGAGCTGCCGGAAAGTTCCCCGGGCATAATCAGCCCCGCTGCAGCTGATATAATTCTTGATCATGCCCGTAATTGTGATGCCCTGGCTGTAGGCCCCGGCCTTGATACAGGGGAAAACACAGCGGAGCTTCTGAATAAAATAATTCAATTGAGTCCTCTTCCGCTTGTTCTTGATGCCGGTGCTCTTGAAGCGCTTGGTTCAGATATGAATATACTCAGGGCGGCGAGGCACTTACCTGTGCTTACACCTCACCCCGGTGAAATGGCGCGTCTGATCGGCATTTCAGCAAAACAGGTCCAGAACAGGCGCCTTGAGATAGCTCTTAAGAATGCTAACTTTTGGAATTGTAATATTATCCTAAAAGGCCCTAACAGTATTATAACCAACCCGAAAGGTCAGGCAGCGATTAATCCGACAGGAAATGTTTCGCTGGCCACTGCAGGATCAGGAGATCTGCTGACCGGATTGATTACTTCATTTATTGCCCAGGGAATGCCTTCAGACTGTGCAGCAAAAGCAGGAGCTTTCGTGCATGGTCTTGCGGGAGACCTATTGCCGCCGGGAAGGGGGCACAGCGCTGTGGATATTCTTTCCTGTTACCGGGATGTCTTCGCATTCCTCGAAAAGACTGAGAAGCCATCAGTAATAAGCCCCTATTTAAAAAGCGTTAAACCTGTAATATCATGATGGGAGGATAAAATCTAATGCTTGAATTTTTAATGTCGGCAGAAGAGAAAAAGCTGCGTGATGAAGTGCGCACATTTGTCAGGGATGATATCGACAAGCAGCTCCTGAGAGATATGGATGAAGATAAAATACGCTATCCACGGGAATTTTTACAGAAAGCCGCGGCCCGCTCTCTTCTGGGCTTGCGTTTTCCGGAAAAATACGGCGGCAGGGGATTGCCATGGGTCTCTGAATTAATAGCATTGGAAGAGGTCGGCATTCTCGGCACATCGCTGGGTTGTCTTTATTCACTGGTTAGCATAGTCGGTGAAGCTATCAACAAGTTTGGCTCGGAGCATCTTAAAGAAAAGTACCTTCAACCGACAATTGCAGGCAGGCTTACTGCTGCAGAAGCGCTGACTGAACCGCGAGGAGGCTCTGATTTTTTTGGCGCTACCTGTATTGCCAGAAAAGAGGGAGATCATTACATATTAAGCGGTCAAAAGCGTTTTGTGGTTGGCTCAGAAGGTGCAGACTACTTCATGGTTTATGCGCGAACTTCACCGGATGGGCCTCCGCATAAATCGATCAGCGCGTTTCTGGTTGACCGCAGTGATGATGTAAAAGTAGAATACCTTTATGGGTTAATGGGTACCCGCGGGGGTGGAACAGGCAGACTTGTTTTTAAAGATGTCAGAGTCCCGGCAGAAAATTTGCTTGGTGAAGAGAACAACGGCGGGGCTATATTTTACCGGATGATGATTCCCGAGCGGATGACCAGCGCAGGCGGAGCGATCGGTATGGGCCGTGCTGCGCATGAGGTGGCTGCACGCTACAGCGCCAGGCGTAAAGCATTCGGAACAGAAATTAAGAATTTCCAGGCTGTTAGTTTCAAGGTTGCCGATAATGTTACCCTTCTCGACACAGCGAGGGGAATAGTTTATCTGGCTGCAAGCTCGGTTGATGCCGGTGACTCATCAGGTAGGTCGAGACGTCTTGTTTCAGAAGCTAAGAAAGTAGCAACTGAAAATGCCTGGAAAATTGTAAATAACGCCATGCAAATTATGGGCGGAATCGGTTATACCAACGTATACCCAATCGAAAAGATGCTGCGGGATGTGCGCCTGATCATGATCTGGACGGGAACAAATGAAATTATGGACCTGATTATTCAGCATGAGTACTTTAAGGAAATGGCTGGAGAAAAAGTCAGGGCACGGGATATTGAGCTTGATGCAGCCGAAGCAGATCAGGTCGATGAAAAGATTTATGAGTAACAGTTAAGGGGGCCCGCTATAGCAATGGAGAAAGAAATAGTCAAAGTTGGGATGTTGGGTATGGGTACTGTTGGAGGTGGAGTAGCCGAGCTTCTAAAACGTAACAGCAGGCAGATCGAAGAAAAGACAGAAACTGAATTTTCTCTAGTTAAAATCCTTGTCCGCGATCCTTCAAAGCAGCGGTCAGTTGATTTAGAAGATTATATACTTACATCTGATCCGGATGATATTATTGAGGATCCTTCAATCTCAGTTGTTATTGAAGTTATCGGCGGAATCGAGCCTGCCCGTGAATACATAAGCAGGGCGCTGCAAAATGGAAAGTATGTCATAACTGCCAACAAAGACTTAATGGCAACCCATGGTGAAGAACTTTTAAAAGTAGCCCGGGAAAATAAACGGAATATATTTTATGAAGGCAGTGTGGGTGGAGGCATCCCGATTATCCGACCGCTTAGACACAGCCTTGTAGCTGATCAGGTCAAACGCATTGTAGGTATTGTAAATGGAACTACAAATTATATTTTAACAAAAATGGTTGAGGATGATATAAGTTTTGAAGAAGCGCTTTCCCGGGCCAGGGAACTGGGTTTCGCAGAAGCTGATCCTTCAAACGATATTGAAGGGCTTGATGCTTCTTATAAACTCATTATTATGTCTGGTCTCGCGTTCGGCTGCAATATTGATCCGAGCCAGGTTTATGTAGAAGGGATAGGGGCTGTAACCCGTGAAGATATTGCCTATGCCCGTGAAATCGGTTATGTTATAAAACTTGTAGCCATAGGGGAAATGCTTCCAGAAGGACTTGCTTTAAGGGTTCACCCCACCCTCGTCTCTGCAGAACACCCTTTGGCTTCGGTTTCTAATGAGTTTAATGCAATTTTTGTGGAAGGTGATGCAGTCGGTGAAGTCATGTTTTACGGGCGTGGGGCAGGAGCCCTGCCAACTGCAAGCGCTGTTCTGGCTGATATGGCGGAAGCGCTTCGCTGTATACGACGTCAGGCTGTAAATGGTTTCATCGAAATCGCAAAAAAAGAGATACCGTTATTATCTATCAATAGACTTAACAGCCGTTTTTATTTAAGGTTCCTTGCCGATGACCGTCCGGGAGTTTTTGCTGCGCTGGCCAATGCTTTTGGTGATGAAGATGTCAGCCTTGATATGGTCATCCAGAAACGTCGGGTAAACAGCACGGCAGAAATAGTTCTGGTAACTCACATGGTAGAAGAAGATGCTTTTAACAGGGCACTTGAGAAGGTAGTCAGCCTCCCGGCTATCAGGCCGAACCCGAGTAAGTTCCGGCTGCTGGGATAAAGGAGTTGTGCCTTATGATGAACTCTCTGTTTTCAGCCAGGCCGGCCTGGGTTGAAATCAACCTTGACTGTGTTGCACATAACATTAAACAAATCAAAGCTATCGCCAACCCCGAAACAGAGATAATGGCTGTCGTAAAAGCAGATGGCTATGGGCATGGCGCTGCCGCTATTGCTGGCGCAGCTTTAAATGCCGGGGCTTCAAGCCTGGCGGTAGCCTTTGTTGAAGAAGGCATTGATCTTCGCCGGGCAGGCATAGAAGTGCCTGTATTACTGCTCGGTTATACCGATCCTGCTCAGTTTCCTGCCTTAGTTCAATACAACCTGATACCGACAGTATTTGGTTATGATACTGCCCTTCAGTTTTCATGTATGGCTGTCCAAAAAGGGATAAAACTTCCCCTGCACCTGAAAATTGATACAGGAATGGGGCGTATAGGTCTTCTTCCTGATGAAGCTGTTGAAGTCATTTCAAGAGTTATCCGGATGCCGGGTTTAGAAGTTGAAGGATTATTTACCCACCTGGCTGCTGCTGAAGAGGAAGATAACACTTACACTTCAGAGCAGTTGAAGCTATTTAAGAGGATTATCGGGCGGCTTGAGAGTAAGGGGATCTATTTTAAGAAGCTTCATACCGCCAACAGCGCTGCCTCAATTAACTGTCCCGATTCTTATTATAACCTTATGCGGATCGGGCTTGCCATGTACGGGCATTATCCTTCACCGACTCTGGAAAATGGTCCTGTTGAACTCAGGGTGGCGCTTACTTTCAAAAGCAGGGTGGTGCTGGTTAAGAAACTGCCTCCCGGCAGTTCGATCAGCTACGGATGCACTTTCCGTACATCTGAAGAATCATTGATCGCTACTATTCCTGTCGGTTATGCAGATGGGTATAGCCGGCTTTTTTCAAACAAAGGGCATGTTTTGATTCGCGGGCAGAGGGCTCCGGTGGTTGGCCGAGTCTGTATGGATCATCTCATGGTCGATGTAACCGGTATCCCGGGCGTGCGTTTAAATGATGAAGTGGTCTTATATGGAAAACAGGGCGGTGAGTCAATCACTGTTGAAGAAGCAGCAGGGTTAATCGGAACCGTTAATTATGAACTGCTTTGTTCGATCGATAAAAGAGTGTCCCGCTTTTATTTTCAAAATAATTGTCTCATTTCGATCCATGATTTTATCGAAGATCATACTTTCTCTTAAATATTATCGTTAAACCAGAGCTTGTTTTCCATCAGTCTGGCCATTGAAGAAGCAAGAGTTGAAGGGACAAAGATTGCCTGTAGATTAAGCTGAATGGCGCCTATGATTGTGAATATAAACTTCTTTCGAAAATAGCGTCTATATAAAGGTATGTATGTGGTTTCTGCATCAACCTGTAACTTGTCGGCTTCAATTATGGCCCGAACTGCAAGTTGAGCACTTTTAAAAGCATTATACAGCCCTTCTCCGGAAAAAGGTTCTACCAGACCTGCTGAATCACCGATGAGCAGCAGGTTGCCACAGGCAGGGTTTTCCAATGGGCCCAGAAAAGGCAAAGGCCAGAAGTATGGGCGATCTTCATTGATGCTGTCTGAAAAAAGACGGGAATATAATTTTTGCAGGCGCTTTTTTCCGCTAAGGCCGCCTATACCCCGGTTAAGAAGTTCCCCGGCCTGAAATGACCAACCCATTCCGCCTGAAAAAGGCATAGGATAAAAGATTAATTTGCCGGCTGTTTTGTTGTTATTAGTATTTTGATATCTTCTGGAGAGGGTATTTCCCATTAACCTGTTTCTTTTTCTCTTTAATCCCGCCAGGAGCGCTGTGATACCGAGCGCCCCGTCAGCGCCGATCACGTAGCTGGCTGCCAGGGTAAAGTGGCCGTTCTTTCCTGCCTGCAGGTGATAATAGTGATTTTTCTTACTACCGGCTGATACAGTATCTAAAGCAATCAGCGTTTTATGTTCAAATACAGTTACTCCACTTTTTACTGCGTGCCGAATAAGCCCTGTATCAAATGATCGTCTGTCCACTAGAAATCCAAGTAATCTCTCTGATTGATAGTTGTGAATTTTATTTCTGCAGACAACCTCTATTGTGTGAACCGGAAAATTTTTATCAAATAAAGAATGCATGTATTTAGGAAGCAGATCAATCGCCCTGCTGGAAATAAAGCCCCCGCAGATTTTTTGGCGGGGAAACTTTTTACGTTCAACTATTGCAACAGAAAAACCTGCTTCAGCCAGAAGTGTCGCGGCCAGAGAACCAGCCGGCCCTGCCCCGATTATAACTACATCAAAAGAGTAATCATGTTTAAAATTTAGTTGGAATTGATTCTGTTTTTCAGCTTTCATTTATCTCTCCTTTGAGATATCTCTATTCTTGGGCTGAATTCTGCTTTTTTATTTCTGAATCCTGCTTTTATCTTCTCTGAAAAAACTGTTTTCTTACCTTGACGCAATGATTCATATAGAATAAAATTGTTCTGTGAAAAGTATAGTAGCAAAAATATCGAGAGTCGTCATACCATGTTTGAAAACGGGCCTGAAAAGAAAATATTGTTCTTGTCCTATAGGAATGTTCTAACCCAAAACCGGCTCACAGAAGCCGGTTTAATATTTTACTGAACCGATGAAGAGGAGGTTTAAATATGGCAATTGATTTTTACGCTGAAGTCGACTATGTAGCCAGGCTTGCCCGGTTAAATCTGGATCCCGGAGAGAAGGAAAAAATGGCCGGTCAGCTTAGCGGCATATTGGATACGGCAGAAAAAATACAGGAACTTGATACAGAAGGGATAGAACCTACATCGCATGTAATTGACCTTCCTGCTCTTTTACGGGATGACGTGATCAAACCTTCCTTGCCTCTGAACAGAGTGCTGCAAAATGCGCCGCGCCGTCAGAAAGATTTTTTTCGGGTTCCGAGTATAACCGGTTCCGATCAGCCTGATTAATATACTTCATTAACGAAGAGAGGATTGCCATGAAACTGTATGAAAAAACTGCAGGCGATCTTAGCCGATTGTTACAGAACAAAGAGGTCAGTGCGGTTGAGGTTGTCAGTGATTTCCTGGATCGAATTGAAGCGGTCGAGCCTTACCTGAAAGCCTTTATTACCCACACTCCGGCCCTGGCTCTGGAAACTGCACGCGAAGTCGATCAGAGGAGAGTTATGGGAGAAACACTGCACCCTCTTGCAGGCGTACCCGTGGCCGTAAAAGATAATATATGCACTGAAAATATACGCACAACCTGTGCTTCAAAAATTCTTGAAAACTATATTCCCCCATACAGTGCAACGGTGATTACTGCCCTGCAAAAAGCGGGGATGCCTATACTGGGTAAAACCAATATGGATGAATTTGCCATGGGATCCTCAACGGAAAATTCAGCTTTTTTTGTAACCCACAATCCATGGGATACAAGTCGGGTTCCGGGAGGTTCCAGCGGGGGATCGGCTGTTGCAGTGTCTGCCGGGATGGCTCCCCTGGCCCTTGGTTCTGACACAGGGGGCTCTGTGCGACAGCCGGCATCATTTTGTGGAGTTATCGGTTTACGGCCTACGTATGGCAGGGTTTCCCGCTATGGGTTAATCGCGTTTGCTTCATCGCTTGATCAGATCGGGCCTTTTGCACTTACAGCGGAAGATTGCGCTATGCTTATGAGTGTAATCTCCGGCCATGACCCCCTTGATTCAACTTCAATTTCTGAAGATGTGCCTGCTTATTTCGATGAGTTTGATTATAAACCCGAAGGCCTCAGGGTCGGCATCATCAAGGAGAATGTTTCAGATCATTTTGATCCCGAAATTAAAGCGGCTGTTTTAAGCTTGGTGGCCAAACTGGAGGAAGATGGAGCAGTGGTAGAAGAGGTATCGCTTCCCTTAACAGATTATGGCCTCGGAGCTTACTATTTGATCGCGCCTTCGGAAGCCAGTTCAAATCTTGGTCGTTATGATGGAGTTCGCTATGGTTATAATGCCGGAGGCGACGATATAGAAAACATGTTCAGCAATACCAGGGGTGCCGGTTTCGGAGCTGAAGTGAAGCGTAGAATAATGATTGGAACATATGCTTTAAGCGCAGGATATTATGATGCTTACTATCTGAAGGCGATGCAGGTAAGAACAATGATTCGCAGGGATTATGAGAAAGCTTTTAAAAGACATGATTTACTGGTCGGGGCGACCAGTCCGACTACAGCATTTAAAATTGGCGAAAAAACCGATGACCCCCTGCAGATGTATCTCTCTGATATCTGCAACATAACCGATGCCCTGGCCGGCCTGCCTTCGCTTTCAATCCCGAGTGGGATTCACTCAGAGGGTGTGCCCATGGGGATGCAGTTAACAGCTTCTCCTTTCCGGGAGAAACTTCTGCTGCAGGTTGCTGATTATCTGGAAAAAAGAGGCCTGTCTTTGGGCAGACGCCCTGATCTTGATTTTCCGGAAGGAGGGTTCTGCTGAGATGGAATATGAAGTAGTCATTGGCCTGGAAATACATTTGGAACTGCAGACCCGTTCTAAACTCTTCTGCGGCTGTGGCGCCACATTCGGACGTGAACCGAATACCAATTGTTGCCCGATATGTCTTGGCCTTCCCGGCAGCCTGCCTGTTTTTAATCGCCGGGCTATAGAACTTGCCGTTATCGCTGCCCTGGCTTTAAACAGTGATGTTCAGGGGAAGAGCAGGTTTGACCGTAAAAATTATTTTTATCCTGATCTGCCGAAAGCATACCAGGTATCTCAATTTGATCAACCGCTGGCCAGGGGAGGCTTCCTTGAAATTGATCTGGATCAGTTAACCCGGAAGATAAACTTAGAAAGAGTGCATCTTGAGGAAGAAGCCGGCAAATTAATTCATGCCGGGAATTCGATTATTGATTCCGAATATTCTCTGGTTGACTATAACCGGGCCGGGATTCCGCTTTTGGAAATAGTCACTGCCCCTGATCTCCGCACCGGCCGGGAAGCGAGAATCTTTCTTGAAAACTTACGGCTGCTTATGCTCTACAGTGGGGTTTCAGATTGTAAAATGGAAGAGGGGTCGCTCAGATGCGATGCCAATATCTCACTTCGCCCGGTAGGTTCAAAAACCCTGGGCACAAAAACTGAAGTGAAAAATATGAACTCTTTCAAAGCAGTAGAAATGGCTCTGCTTTATGAAGCGAAAAGGCAGGAGGCTATCCTATCGGCCGGTGAAAAAATAACTCAGGAGACATGTCACTGGAATGAGGAGAGGAAAGAAACGGTTCCCATTCGCAGTAAAGAAGGCTCCTCAGATTATCGTTATTTTCCCGAACCCGATTTGCTGCCGTTAGTCCTGGAAAAATCGTTTATAGATAATCTGGCAGATACCCTGCCTGAGTCTCCGGTAAATAGGCGCCGCCGCTTAATGGAGCAGTACAGCCTGGAGAGTAAAGAAGCCGATCTGTTTACAGAAAACAGGGAGCTGGGCAACTTTTTTGAGGCAGCGGCACAATTATATCCAGATCATTTAAATCTGACAAAATGGGTTCAGGGAGATCTGCTCTTTCATCTGCGAGAGAATGCGATCCGAATTGAAGATTTTGAGCCCGGGTTAATTGTAGAATTGCTGGAACTTCTGGATCGTGGAGAAATCAACCGTTCTGTGGCCAAGGAGCTTTTAACGGAAATGGTTAAGAGCGGTGCACGACCTGTTGAGCTTGTCAGGAATAAAGGGCTGGGCCTTATATCAGGCCGTGAAAAGCTTCTGCCGCTGGTAGATAAAGTGATTGCAGAAAACCCTGATGCTGTTAG
>JAHYJM010000078.1 GCA_019428945.1 Bacillota bacterium
TCTTTTTAATCTCCAGATCAATAAAATAAACTCATCCCATTTTATCCTGAAAATATAGTTTGTCGTACTCGGTGACGACCGGGGCTTCGGGCTCGAACTTTGCTCGGGGCCCGGGTTAGCAAATTAGCAATCTGAGGAGCAGCAAGATGGATTGCAAGCTCTATTATTGCTACCATATAGAGAACTCGTAAAAACTAGTGTTAGGTAACTTTTAAAGTTATAATTAAAACAACTTTATACGATTTAGATTTGAAGGAGATGTTGGATATGCCTGATATCCTGTGGACTGGAGAAATGGCATTTTTAAAGAAAATGATTTTGAACGTTAATGGTATACTTGCATGGATTTCCGGGAACATGAAAGATACTGACGCCATGAAGCAAGATATGACTTCAGCGTATAATGGGGAACGAACTGCTGATGTTGTAAACTATGATACTTATGGATGGGATCATTACAACGGCGTTGCAGTCGCATTATTGGAAGAAATCAGCTTAAGCGAAAAGCATGTCCTGGATGTAGGCTGCGGCACGGGAATATCGACTATAGAGATAGTAGAAGGTAAAGCAAATAAAGTATGCGGTACAGATATTTCTGAATATATGTTGGGTGAACTGAAGAAAAAGGTTGAGGCAAAGGGTTATCAGAATGTGGTCGATGTAATTTTAGCTGATGCCGAAAATCTTCCTTTCGATGATAACGTATTTGATGTTGCTGTATCAAATATGGTCCTTGGTTTAGTGCCTAATCAGGAAAAAATGATCAGGGAAATGATAAGAGTGGTGAAGCCGGGGGGTGTCATCGCTTTATCCACACATGGACCCACTCATTATGCAGAATTGTCAGATGCTGTATTTGCCGCGATTCCTAAACGATACATGCTCGGTCGCAGAATTTTGTACTGGCCGAGAGGGAGAGAATGGATGCAGAGGTTCTTCCAGGACGCTGGCTTAAACGATGTTAAAGTAAAACAGTCCATCTGGCATGATTCCTTTCAGAGCAGTAATGATATGTATGAATTCATCGCTTCGTCAACTGGGAATTTCTACGCTTCCTTTATTCCGGATGAAGTGATTAATTCAATTCTTAATGATATTCGCCAGTATTTCATCGTTAGTAAGATTGATAAGATAACACTGGATGTAGTTTACGCATATGGGAAGAAAGCTGAATCGTAAGATAAAATAATAGCAAAACTTTAGCTTGTTCCTTTGCATTACTATATGTTCCTACTACAAAGTGGAGAACTTGTAAAGGCGTGTAAACCCATATAAAAACCTTACCTTAGGCGGTAGGCTACACTTTTACCAGGAGATACCAGTTGACAGGATCGGCCTTAAATAGACTCGATCGTGTTGAGCAATTCTTCCACTTCGGTATGGGTGTATTTGTTGGCAGTGAAAGCGTAGTCGGGATAGCCCATTTACTTCTGGATATGGCCTGTGTTGGCTCGGGCCAGGGCCATTGGGATTTAGAACTGACTGGTCGGCAAATGATGCCGGAAACATATATTCTACATTGAAGCAACAGATTAAATATAATTATTTTAATAAAGGTATCGAAAGAGTGTTGTCAAATAATGTATCATGAAGACTTATTAATGCACAATAAAATATGAATTTAGCTAGAGGAAATAAAATGGTGTTTGGGAGGTACTTTTAAATGAAAATCAACAGAATTTCAATAAAAGGTTATCGCTCACTCAAAGAAATAGATTGGGAACCTGGGAGTCTAAACGTGGTAATTGGTCCAAATGGAACCGGCAAATCAAATTTACTCAGATTTTTCGAGCTTCTTGTTGCTGCTTCAAAGGGAAATTTAAGCAGTTACATTCAGAAAGCTGGAGGCATCAAACCGCTTCTCTGGGATGGCAAGATGGATGCGTTCAGTTTTCGTCTGGATTCAACATTGCCTTCCGTGAATGATGATCAGTGGGAGGATGATTATAGCTACGAAGTTCTATTCAGGCAAATGGGAAGCAGTGGCGATTACCTTGTGGAGAGTGAGTGTTTGACTGTCCAGAATCAGAATAGTTTAGGGATTGATGATGAACCTGTAAAATTGCTCTACAGGGATAAACAAAAAATAATTATTTATGATGCCACAGGTAAAGAGATGGATATGCCCGAAGATGTTGTTTCACATGGAGAGCTTTTGTTGGCTACAGCGGCAAACCCATTTTCCGGCAGTAAACAGATCAATGCTTTCCAAAAATCTTTAAGTTCATTAGCAGTCTATCATGATCTGTTTGTGCATCAGGATTCATTGATCAGACAGCCGGCTGTAACACGCTATGAAAACACAGTAGCTGCCGACGGACAAAACCTGGTGTCGGTTTTACACACACTTTATACCGGTGACAGGAACTTTAAAAATGCCATTGATAGCTCTATGCGAGCTGCTTTTGGAAATGAGTATGAAGAGCTTGTTTTTCCGCCGGCTGCCGATCAGCGTGTTCAGTTAAGGATCCGCTGGAGTTCCTTAGATCAGGAGCAGTCTGCTGCCGATCTTTCTGATGGAACCATCTATTTTTTGCTCTTAATGACTATCCTGAATAATCCCCGTCCCCCGGCGCTTATCGCTATCGACGAACCCGAAACCGGTTTACATCCAAGTATGCTTTCGGTAGTAGCCGAGCACGCCGTTGAGATTTCATGCAAAGCGCAAGTTATTTTTACCACCCACTCATCACAGTTTCTTGATGCTTTTGCAGATGTCAGGCCGGTCACTACAGTAACTAGCTGGCAAAATGGAGAAACCCGTTTAAAAGTACTTGATGGCGAAGAACTTAACTATTGGCTGAGCAGCTATACTCTAGGCTCGCTTTTCGTCTCAGGAGAATTGGAGAATATGTAGCAATGTTTCTAATCATTTTTGTTGAAGGTGACACTGAAGATAAAGTTTTGACAAACTTTCTAGCAAAGTGGTTAAATGAGAAACTTCCCGAAAAACTGATAATCAGAACAGTCAACTTCAAAGGTTACGCTAACCTTTACAAGGATGCGGCCTTAAAGGCATACATGCATCTAAAAGGCCCTCGCAGCAAAGAGTTGGTAGCTGTGGTTGGTCTGCTTGATCTTTATGGCCCTACATTTTTTCCTGAAGGGATGGATTCTGTTGATGAGAAATACCGGTGGGCTAAACAGCACATGGAAGATAAGGTCGGTTCGCCGCGCTACCGGCAGCATTTCGCTGTTCACGAATTAGAAGCCTGGCTATTGAGCGATCCATCAATTTTCTCTGCAGCTATTTCCAGGGGAGTGGGGAAAGTAGCCGAAACCCCTGAAAAGGTTAACTTCAATCAGCCACCGGCTAAATTTCTAAACAACCTTTACCTGGAAGAGATCAATAAAACATACAAAAAGGTAACCGAAGGCAATAGGCTTTTCGCAAAACTAAATCCGGAAATTGTTCGTGAAAAATGTCCCTATTTTAAGCTGTTTACCGATGATATTTATAATTTGGCTATGGAGCATATTAAAAATAATAAAAATTGATAGTTCACTGTAAATTGTTGACTGCCATCCAGGGGGATATAATCCTAATGGTTAAAGATATAATATTACTTGTTGTTTCTGCTGCCGTTATTGTTGCTGCAGTCAAATATCAGTTGATATCAGGCATTGGCATTATCAGTGCTGTTTTTAAATTATCGGCTAAAGCCCGTAATTTTTGTAATAAGTTGCGATTATTAAGCTCATAGATTATAATACACAGGTAAGTAAAAATTTAAGCAAGACGATTTATTATCCGGCTTTTGAGCTTAAAGGAGGTGCGACAGGTATTAAGAAAGAGAGAGGACATAATGCCAACAAAGGTACTAGTGCTTCGCTGAAGAGACGGGTTCTTATCACAGTTACATTAACCCTTCTGGTTTTATTCTTTCTTTCCATCCCGGCGCTCGCTGCAGTCTATCGCTATACCGGAACTCACTTCAGGTATATCGGAGATGTTTTTCATGAAAAAGTGGTCGATTTTGACAATGGCCGGGCAGGTTTCCAGGTAAGCGGTGAAGGCTCGGTATCAGGCAGTCATCAAGTCACCACTGTCCGGTATGATGATGCTCCAGTTGATGGAGTTTACAGAGAAGCTGCTGAACTTGCACTTTATCTTTACGGAACCACCAGTCCAAATGCTGCCGCAGATAAAAAGCTGAGAATGATCAGCGGCCTTCAAGTTAATATTTCAGCAAAGACGGACGTCGTTACCGGGGTTGAAATGGATCCCGGCGAGAGCGGTTACATTAAACAGACAGTATCAACAAGCAGCAGTCCGGATGGGGAATACATGCAGGTAAATAATAACTTTGGCAACACTGGCGGGACTACAGTCCGCGAAATGGAAGTAAAAGGTTTTATCAGTGATAACATGAGAGTTGAAGGTTATGCAGAAGTCTGGGAGACTACTACTGTCAGAGACGGTAAAGCCAGCGCCGGCTGGTGGATGACACTCCCTTAAATACAATTGAAATCGTTTTTTAGGCAAGAGGTTTCGGGTTTCGATCCGGGACCTCTTTTTTTGACAGTAAAAACCGCAAACAGTATACTAGATATTAAGAATATTTTAGATAATCTTAATATAAGCGGAGGGATGCAGTTAGTATGACAGCTGACAAAAGAATTACTGAAAACCGGCAGAAGGCGCTGGAACGGGCTGAGGTCCTAAAAGGGGCAATAGATGATTACAAGGAAGCTTTAAAAACTATGACGACCGGTTTTTCTAACTGGTCGGGCATTCTGGAAAATCAGAACCGAATCAGGAACTATTTTAAAGCCAGCGATGATGACTGGGAAAACTGGCGCTGGCAGCTTAAAAATAGGATTACCACCACTGCGGTTTTAAAAGAGCTCCTGCCACTTACAAAACAGGAAATAGCTGATATTGATAAGACAGGCACCATGTATCGTTGGGCTGTTTCGCCCTATTACCTGAGCTTAATAGATCCTGACAATCCGGTAGATCCGGTAAAATTACAGTGTGTTCCCCAAATATATGAATATGGCGATCACGCCGGTTATGATGATCCCATGGGTGAGGAATTTACATCCCCGACCCCCGCTGTTACCCGTCGCTATGCTGACAGGTTAATTATTAAGGTTACAAACCAGTGTGCCATGTACTGCCGCCACTGTCAGCGGAGGCGGGCTATCGGTGAAAAAGATCTGGCTACTCCCAGGGAACATCTGGAAGAAGCGATCAGTTATGTTCGTAATAATGAAGAAATCCGTGATGTGTTGCTTACAGGCGGCGATGGTTTTATGCTTGACAACCAGACGATTGAGTGGCTTCTTAATGAACTAGACCAAATTCCTCATGTTGAAATAAAACGATTCGGTTCGAGAACCCTTGTCACTATGCCGCAAAGAGTAGATGACGAGTTATGCCGTATATTTTCCGAACATTTACCTTTATATGTGAACACACATTTTAATACTCCTCTTGAAGTTAACCCCCGCTCACAGGAAGCATGTTTCAAACTGGCCAGGGCAGGAGTAAGTCTTGGCAACCAGGCAGTGCTGCTTAAAGGTGTCAACAACGATCCTTTTGTGATGCGCAAGTTAAACCAGGATCTGCTTAAATGCATGGTTCGCCCCTATTATATTTTCCATGCAAAAGCTGTTAAAGGTACAGCTCATTTCCGGACCAAGGTTGAAGAAGGGATAGAAATAATGGAAAAACTGCGCGGCTATACTTCTGGTCTAGCCATTCCCACATTTGTTGTCAATGCTCCATTGGGACAGGGTAAAACGCCAATGCTGCCTGAATACCTTGTCAGCAGCGGCAAAGATTACATCATGATCAGAACCTGGGAAAATAAAGTATTAAAATATGATAATTAGAATTTACTGATTTGCGAGTAAAAAGCAGGAAATATATTATATGCGTTGAATAATTAATTTAAGGTTAAAGGAGGTGAACATGTTTTCTGAACCTATTTGAGGGATGTTCTCTGGTTTTTCAAAGTATTTTTGAGGCCAGCCCTTAGTAGGTCCGGTTTGAAGGTTTGCTCTACAACCTCATACAACTCCATCAAATTTAAGAAAAATAACCTTGCAGGCTTTCACCACTGGGTGTGCTGATCTATCTTTTGATCAGTGAAACATGTCCGTTTATAATCATGGGTTGATTAATGCATAATTATGCAATATTGTGCACTGCTGAAAAGCCGTTTAGGCTAAAACTTTAATTGAGGAGGTCAAATAATGAAAAGTAAATTAGCGCTTCTTTTTAGTATAGTAATTCTGTTTTCATTTTTATTTGCTGCATGGGGCTGCGCTCCTGCTGAAGATGTGGTTGAAGAGCCGGCGGAGGACGAAGAACCTGCGGCAGAATTGCCCGATGAAGATATATTTATAGTTATAGCTGCCGGTAGCCCGGGTGGAGTATATTTCCCCCTTGGAGCAGGGCTGGCATATGTATTTGAAAGAAGGATTCCCGGAGTTACAGCAATGTCCGAAACAACAGGAGCATCAGTCGAGAACAGCCGCCTGGTCGCTCGAGGCGAATCGGAAATGGGTATGGTCATGGCAAATGTAGCATGGGATGCCTATGTAGGTGAAGGCGCATTTGAAGATGATGGTGAGTTGCCGGTAAGAACCCTGTTTTCCATGTATCCTGCTCAGCAACATTTAATAACACTTGCAAATTCCGGTATAGAAACGATTGAAGACCTGGTTGGTATGACCGTAAGTGTCGATGCGCCTGGGAGCGGCGCAGAAGTCACTTCTTACATTATACTTGAAGCAGCAGGCATTCTTGACCAGGTTAACACGGTCAATTACTCTCAACCTGAAGCTGCCGAGGCTTTGTTAGACGGACAGGTAGATGCTGTGTTCTACAATTTTGCATCACCGGCAGCTGTGGTGGAACAGATCGTCGCATCGCGCGATGCTCATTTTGTTCCAGTCGAAGCTGATTTAATCGACACCATCCTTGCGGAATATCCATATTTCTCTCCAGGTTTTATTCCAGCCGGACATTATGGTCTCACTGAGGATGTTTCCGCATTGACAGTGGGTAACCTGATGCTGGTCAACGAAGATATGGATGAGCAGCTTGCATATGACCTCTTAACAGCAATTTTCCATGAAGATTCGCTCGCGGAACTGGTTGGTATTCACCCGATTGCATCTAACTTCCAGGTTGTTCTGGCTTCTGAAGCACCTGTGCCCTTCCATCCGGGTGCAGAACGCTTTTTCGGTGAACAGTAGGTTTGAGAACAAAGAATGAGTGATTTTAGGATTAAATCTGTGATCAGGAAGCGGGTAAAGTTTATCTACCTGCTCTGTTGTGCACTGGTTATAATCACTGTGGCGGGCGCTTTCTTCAACCGGGGAGAGCGCCCGCATGCTTACAAAATATCTTTAAGTATTGGGCATACAGGTGAAACACTTTTTGAGAAGAAGATTACTCCGGGTAATCGTTTGATTCTTGAATACATCCATTCAGCTGACGGCACTCCGGTTTCATCCTTATTTGAGATTGAGACTGATGGATTAATGCTGATTGAGGAAAGATACTCCTGGTATGGATCCGGCCTCGAATCGGGATCGGGTTACTCATTTTTGTTTGAAGGAGATAACGTTATCATCAGTGGATACAGCAGATTATTTACTGATCTGCCGCTGAGGGTTGCCCGTACAGTTAATCAAAAAATAATATTTGAAGATGAAGTAGTAAATGTAAACGAGTTAGCTCCGGGAGGGACTCTGATTATAATCAGTGTTGTGAAATATTGATCATACTTGATTATATTTATTAAGGAGTTGCGGGAAATGCCATTAATGAAATTTATGGAGAAACAGAAAGATGCCCTTGTTGAAGAGGCGTTGAAAGGTAAACACCGCACCCTGAAAGACTGGTGGTATTACCTGGCTTTCGGTTGGGCTGTTAGCACTGGATTATATCACATTTATACCGCATATTTCGGTGCTCCTTTCGCACTCCTATTTCGTAATATTCACTGGATGTTGATTGCTGTTCTTATATTCTTGTTTTTTCCGGCAGGCAAAAAATCACCGGAAAGTAATCCCAGCTTGCTGGACATTGTATTTATAATTGCTTCCCTGGTTATCGGCATGTATGTTATTTTAAATTTCACAGCTATTGCAGGAAGAGCTGGTGCTCCAGTAACTGCGGATATTATCCTGGGGGCTCTTTTGGTCCTGATCGTTTTGGAAGCAGGACGCCGGACTGTTGGCTGGCCGATAGTTGTAATTGCCCTTATATTTCTTGCTTATGCCTATTTTGGACAATCTATGCCTGGTCTTCTGATGCATCGCGGATATTCTATCTCTAGAATCTTTCCATTCCTATATCTTACAGATGCCGGCATATTCGGGATACCTCTTGGAGTGTCATCAAGGTTTATACTATTATTCATAATCTTCGGTTCCTTCCTAGAGAAAGCCGGAGCTGGAATTTTTTTCAGAGATCTGTCATTGGCATTAACGGGTCGGTATATTGGTGGCCCCGGTAAGGCAGCCATTTTGTTCAGTGGCTTCATCGGTTCAATTACGGGAAGTTCTACCGCAAATGTTGTCACCACAGGAACATTTACAATTCCGTTGATGAAAAAACTGGGCTACAAACCTGCATTTGCAGCCGGTGTTGAAGCCGATGCATCGACCGGAGGGCAGATACTTCCACCCGTTATGGGCGCAGCAGCATTCGTAATGGCAGAATACATTGGAGTTCCCTATGTCACTGTAATGGTTGCTGCGATTATTCCGGCTCTTCTTTATTTCATAACGTCATTCTTTATGGTTCATTACCGAGCATTGAAGGAAAATTTACGCCCGGTACCTAAAGATGAACTGCCAAAACTGTCAGAAGTAATGAAAAACGGTTTCTATTACTTCACACCGCTATTGATATTGATTGTCCTGCTCGTTTTACACTACTCGCCTTCGCGAGCAGTCTTCTGGGCTTTACTGGCCACAATTGCTTTAAGCTGGATTAAACCGGACACCCGTATGGGCATTAAAGATATCGTAGAAGCAATATATTCCGGGGTCCAAAAAGCTCTCGAAGTAGTTGCTGCCTGTGCCGTTGCCGGTGTTATTATCGGCATAGTGACGATGACCG
>JAHYJM010000079.1 GCA_019428945.1 Bacillota bacterium
GATCGCCGGTAATACTACCATGACACAATTACTTTGGGGAGTATCACCAAGTTATATCCGGCTGGAACCATATATTCCGACTTACAGTGTAATCCCACCTGTTAAAGCCCGCGAAATCGGATTAAATTTGCATCATGAAGCAATCGCGGTTTCTTTCCCGCAGGTGGCAAGCTACGTTGGCGGAGATATTGTTGCCGGCGCTCTGTTTACACGCATAGCCCATAAAGATGAAACTACTCTATTCATTGACATCGGCACTAATGGCGAAATGGTTCTCGGTAATAAAGACTGGCTCGTCAGCTGTGCTTGTTCTGCAGGTCCGGCCTTTGAAGGCGGAGGCATTTCTTATGGCATGCGGGCAACCGCAGGAGCAATCGAGAAGGTTGATATTGATCCGCTTACATATGATGTAATCATCACTACAGTTAAAGATGCCCCTGCGCTGGGCATCTGCGGTTCAGGGCTAATCGATGCTCTATCAGCCCTGCTTGATGCAGGGATAATCGACCGGGCCGGAAAATTTCAGCGGGATCTTGAAACACCGCGGATGCAACAGGGTGAGGAAAGCATGGAATATGTCCTTGTCTGGCAGAAAGATTCCGCCCTGGACAGTGACATTGTCATCACCGAGGCGGATGTAAAGAATCTGCTGCGGGCCAAAGCGGCAATATTTGCCGGGATGCGAACCATGCTGCAGATGGTGGAAATGAAAGTTGAAGAGATTGATAAGATAATCATTGCCGGCGGCTTCGGTAATTTCCTCAATATTGAACAGGCGGTTAAAATCGGCCTGCTGCCAGACATTGATCCCGAACGTTACACCTTCATCGGCAACAGTTCGGTAAAAGGAGCCTGCCTGGCCCTGCTTTCAGCTGATGCATACCGTGAAGCGGTAGAACTTGGCCAGAAAATTACCTACATGGAGCTGGCTGTGGGCAATACTTTTATGGATCAATATATGTCGGCCATGTTCCTGCCGCACACTGATTTAACCCTGTTCCCCAGCTTTAATTCCGGGGCTTAATCGTAAAAAACGGCCGGAATCATTAGCTCCGGCCGTCCTGCTTTATATTCCTTTTCCTTCGTTAAAACTTAAGCTTGAAGTAATCGGCAACCTCCTGCAGCATGCGGAAAGACTTCGACACAGTTTCTTCGCCATCCTGGTTTACCAGACAGCAGCGCGCCGGGGCGAACCAGGCCTGTTTGAGCAGCTGCTCGTAGGGAATACCGGCCCGATCAAGATCTCTCCACAGGTTATCGGTTAAATTGATCATGGACTGCACATTTTCGCGCTCGTATTCTTCGGTTAACGTAGGTGTGATACCCCAGGAAATGATACCGCCGCGATCGAGAAAATCTTTAATTTCCCCTGAGTAGCGGCTGAAAATATGCCCACGGGCAAAAACATCAAGCGAAAGTACATCAAGTTCCAGCTGCAGCAGAAAAGACCAGTCGGGGTTCCCGCATAAATGGACCCCCGATGGGCCGGGGAAACTGTTCAAAAATGCACGGTAATCTTCACTGGCTCTTTCACTGGGGTAACCGGTCATAGCCATAAAGATCATCTCAAGGCCCGGCTCATCGACCCAGACAAAAGCGCCGGGGTGAACAGCGCGCATCTCATTATGCTGGGCCTTCAGTTTTTTAGCGACAAAATCAAAAACAATCTGCCGCACTTCATCATAATAAATCATCGGTTTATTATTTTCATCCAAAATCTTCAGCCCGTAGCTGACAGGACCAATACTCTGGCCGCGAATATATTTAAATTTTGCAAGATCCTTCTCTAAAAACCGGTGGAATACTACTGAATAATCGGGTGACAGCCGGAAAAATTCCTCTTCTTCCCAGAACGGCATATACTCCTCAAAATCGCTGTAAAACTTGTCGATCGAAAAGCTGATTATCCTTTTTTCAGTGTCCAGAATAATACCCGGGAAATGCTCAGAAATCTGGGCATACATATCTTCATAATAATTTACCTTGGGGAGCTGCGGCCAAAAGGGAATGTCGAGCGAAAGGGCCAGTTCAAGCGCCTTATCGACATCGGTGTGAGGCATAATTCCCATAGCCGTTGTCATACAGTTCCCTTCGAGCTTCATTCTGTCAACCATTGCCGCCACCATACTGGCAGTTTTCCCTGCCGCTTATTTTATAACCCAGACTTTCCAGATGTCTGATAACCTGATCAAGATCTTTCTTCTGTTTTTCACAACCGGTGGGCAGGGTCATTTTCTTACCCAGAGTTTTCCTGACCGCAGGAAAAGCAATTCCGGCAAACCCGAGTTCTTTCAGAACATCAATCAACTCCGGGTCTTCTTCCGTAAGCTGATATATGTTTTTTGTAAGATCAATTTCCTTCATCAAGGAGCCTTCTCTCTCCTTCAAGCTTGCGAAGGGCGGTAATATCCTGGGCTACCTCGAGAGTACCCAGGTATTTGCCGTTGTGATCACGAACAGCATAGAAAACTATATAAATCATTTTACCCTGCAGAGTCAGCCAGAATTCAGCGCTGTCACGAGTCCCTTCCTTAAAGGAGTTCAGTATTTTTTCAACCTGATCCACGCTCTGAGGCGGGTGGCAGTTCTGCACATTGCGGCCGACAATTGCCCGGGTGCGGACAAAAATACGCGCTTTATTTTCAGAGAAGTACCTCACTGTATCTTCATGATCTACAAATGTCACATCAACGGGAAGGGCATTAAGCATATGCATAAGCTGTTCCGGCGATATAAACCCGGAAGGAAGTTTAATTTTGTTATCTTTAATTGCCGGTTTATCTGCCGCCGCTTTCTTAAGGGCATCAATCATGTGTGATGTCTCCGCCGGCTGCTCGATATATGCATAGCCAACCTGGTCACTCTCTTTCAGTATATCGATCCAGTCTTCTGTCTGAAGCTTCTCAAGAGAGGTAGGAAAAAGGATGTTTTCCTCTTTGAAGATCATTCCGTCGACTTCTTCGATAAGCAAATTAAGGTGTTCTCCAATATATTTTTCCGGATCGCCCGGTTCTGTAATGCTTTCTGCCGCAGCTATCGCCTGCTTATATAAATCTCTGACTTCATTATGCTTACCCCACATTACCTTCGAAGGCCCCATGAAACCATAACGCTCAAGATAGGGGAATAAAAGCTGCTCCTTACGCACGTAATGCAGCTCAAGATCTTTTAAATTCTTTAACAGGCCTTCCAGTTCAGTTCTAAATGCCGCAGCATTAATCTGCGGCGATTTTGCGATAAGCGCCTTCAGCGCTTCTGTTATTTTTTCAATTTCCCTGTTTTCAGCCTTGAAAAGGTTTACAGGGTGACCCGGGCTCTCTTCTTTCGCCAGATCTTCCTGCAGGGTTGTCTCGAAGAGGAGGGCGTGAACATTACAGAATTTCTTTATTTCATCTGTCGACATTCCTTCATTTATCAGCGACTGCTCCACCTCGGCAATCTCCAAAGAAGAGATAATGCCTACTTCATCTTCCATTCTCTGTTTGGCTTCCTCAAGCGACAGCCCCTCATGTAAACCGGTTATAATTTCTTTGATTACTTTTTTTTGCTGATCAAAGTTATTGTCACTCACCTTGACGCGCTCCCTTCATTTATTGTCAGCAGCGGAGATTGATTCAAGATCAACCAGGCATTCTACCTCATCCCTGCCCTCATTTCTGACCAGGTCGGCCAGAGTTTCTTTACTTAGCTCATCTAACAGAGCGTTCTGCGCACGCTGTAATATTTTCGTCACCTGACATTTTTCCTTATTGCCGCAAAAAAACCCTTCACAGAGACAGGGGCTGATAAATACTTTACCTTCTATCGCAGTTATTACATCTGCAATAGTAACAGATTCAGGCGTCACAGCCAATTTTACTCCACCCATTGTCCCTCTTTTCGTTGCAACATATCCGGTACGGACCAAAATTTGAATGGTCTTCTGTAAAAATTTATCCGGCACTTTTCTTTTTTCCGCTATCACTTTGCTTTGGGTTCCTTTACCCGTAGGCAGTGTAGCCAGTTCCAACATAATTCTGATCGCATATTCAGCCTGCCTGGTAATCTGCATCCTTCATAATCATCCCCAAGCTTATATAATGAACAAATGTCATTATAGACTAAAGTAATCTTATTGGTGTTATTCTCTGTCACAAAAAAATAATCCTTCCCGGAAGGAGTTATTCTATAAATATTTTTTGCTACTTTTCTATGCCCTGCCTGGCGTTCACGCCAGCATCCATGTAATGTTTAATACAGCGCATCTCGGTTACCAGATCCGCCCTGGCAAGTATAGCAGGCGGAGCCGCGCGACCGGTAAGGATCAGCTCCATTCCTGCAGGGCGAGCATCAATAAGAGAGCAAACCTCTTCCACTGTCAATAGCTTCCCGTGCAGAACTGCCATAATCTCATCGAGAATAAGAATATCACAGCTCTCTGCAGATATTACTGCCTTTACTTGCTCCAGCTCTGTCTGCAAACGCTTCCTTAATTCTTCTTTTTCGCTTTCATCCATTGACCCGAAAAATTTTCTGGTTTCAGCCAGCCTGATTATCTGAAAACTGCCTCCCAGGCAGGACACACTGTCAAGTTCCCCGCTGTGAGCTCCTTTCAGAAACTGAAACATGATTACTTTAAAACCACCTCCGGCAGCCCTTAAACCAAGCCCCAGGGCTGCGGTGGTTTTCCCTTTACCGTCACCTGTGTAAACCTGAACATAACCTTTATCCATCACTCAACCCCCAAAACGTGACAAGGGGACGGGGCCTTTGACACATTTATGCCCTCGCAATAATTCCCCTGTTGATCCCCGTCAACTTCTCAATTTGCCTTACTGATAACCGATAGTTGTTCTTCAGCCGTTTAATACAAAGATCTCTATCTTGCCTATTCATATCACTAATGCCAGCTATGCTTTCTACCTCAAAAGTTTTCAGTATAATTCTTAAAGCCTCTTCATCATTTAAGCGATCGATTAAGTCAATATCAAGACATTGATCATCATTTATTTCCTGATGAAACTTATCAAACAGATTTAAAGCTTTTTCTTTGTTTTTTGCAAACATATTAAGGGCAAATTCTGTATCTGTTATTCCCCTGTCTTTCAGATAATCATCAAAGCTGCTCCATTTATAATCTTCAATGCTTTTTACGATACCGGCTTTAAGAGGATTATTATGAATATAACGCAATACGGTCATAAAATATTGGTCGTCACATACAGGCTCACTTCTGTACCTGTCCTGAAAAAGATATCCTACTCTATCATATTTCTTATTATACCGATAAACATAACTGCTACCTATTCTTCTCATCACATCACTAACATTCTCAGCGCCTTCCCGGATAAGCAAATGAACATGGTTGTCCATGAAACAGTAAGCATATAGCTCGAATGGGCTTTTATCTTTTGCCTTTGCTAAAACCATATAATACTGCTGCCTGTCATCGTCATCCTCAAATATTGCCTGCCTGTTTACTCCCCTGGTTATAATATGATATATTCCACTTTCACTCTTCTGTCTTGCCTTTCTCGGCATTGTAACACCCCGAATTTAAATATATATTAACCCAATTAGTGTGTCAAAGGCGCCGCCCAAATATCACGTGTGTATCGCATGAATGTGTCAAAGGCACCGTCCCCTTGTCACGTTTTGGGGCGGGTAAGGAGGATTACGGGGATATTGAGGAAATGGGCGGCCTTTATCTTTTCGAACGTTCCTCCGGTGTGACCGCTTTCTTTTGTGATTATTGCTGCTGCTTCGTAGCGGGTAAAGAGGGTGCGGTTTAACTCCTCGCTAAATGGGCCATGCATAGCTATTATGTTGGCGGGAGGAATCTGCTGGGCAAGGCATTTTTCCAGTGATGCTATGACCGGGAGAATACGTACTACCAGGCGGGACGGATCGATAACGGCTGTATACTGTGCCAGTTTGCTGCTGCCGGTGGTTAAGAATATATTGCCGCTGTAGGCCGATGCCAGTTTGGCTGCCTCTTCGATACTACCGGCTTCTATTACACCTTCAAGCGTCTCGGGATCTGATGCAGCCCTCTCCAGGCGCTCATAGGGTATACCGGCCTGACGACAGGCTTCTACTGCCGTGGCGGTTACCTCCGTCGCGTAGGGATGTGTGGCGTCAAGAACGCTGGAAATTCTTTTCTTTTTAATCAGGGTGAGCATAGCTTCAAGATCAAGCGGGCGGGCGGTGATCTCACCTCTGAATTCTTGGCGCAGCAATTCACCGCCGTAGGTCGTTGCCGTAGAAGCGATTACCGCAAGTCCATTTCGCTCCAGTGCAGATGCTGCCTGCCGCCCTTCACTCGTTCCCGCCAGGACCAGGATCACAGTTCATACCCCCGTGGTGTGATCATCCGTCCCTGCTGCCAGTAGGTTTTACTGTTTCCAATGATAAGAATGGTAGCCATATCGGCCTGCTCTATAAGTTGCTCAAGGCCTTCTAAATTGGTTTGCCAATGCTGCTGGTCCTCCCGGCCGGCTCTTCTCACCATCCCCACTGCATTTTCAGGGGAGCGATATCCCATAATTATTTCCCGTGCCCGGTATAACAAGTCAGAGCGCCCATGACTGCGGGGGTTATAGATAACTATTACAAAATCAGCTTCTGCCGCTGCGCGCAGGCGCTTTTCGATTACCTCCCATGGAGTTAACAGGTCGCTGAGACTAATTATCGAAAAGTCGTGGGTTAAAGGCGCGCCCAAAACCGCGGCCGCTTCACTGGCTGCTGTAACCCCGCTGATAATTTCAACTGCCGGTGATGGGTTCTTTTCCTGGGCCACCTGCAAAAGAATACCGGCCATCCCGTAGATTCCCGGGTCGCCTCCGCTGACCAGGGCCACGTCCTTCCCCCTGGCCGCTTCATCCACTGCCTGGCGGCAACGTTCCACCTCCCGGCCCATTGCCGAATAAACGACTTCCTGTTTATCTTCGACCAGCAGGTCGATAATCTGGTTTACATAAAGGTGGTAGCCGATTACCATTTCACATTTTTTTAGTGCTTCAACGGCGCGGATTGTAAGCAGATCAACTGCTCCCGGACCGGTTCCGACGACATACACTTTTCCACTCTTCATAAAAGGTTTTCTCCTTGTACAATAGCTATTGAATTGATGGTTTTCTCTTATTCTTTCTGCCAGGGAAAGGGCAGCTGCCTCACTTCCGCCAGAGCCAGGGTCACGCCCTTTTCCCTGCGGGTAGGCATAATGATCTCTCCGCTGCCGCTGGCCAGCCTGGCGCATGGTTCGGCCACTGCGCCCACCCCCACCTGCTCTTTTACAAAGTCTGATAAAATGCTCCCTTCAAGTGCACCGGCAATCTCCGGGCGGGTATATATCTTTAGGGGCACCCTGAAATAAGCAGCTGCCTGCAGCAGGCCTTCTTCATCGGATTTAAACTCTCCCGTCGCCAAGCAGGCAAGCGAACTCAGTGAGCGGCCGGCATCCTTAAAACCCTGTTCGATCATATTTATAATCGCTTCCACCGGTATACCCCTGCGGCAGCCCACACCTGCTGCGATGGACAGTGGCCTGATCATCAAGCAGGGTAAGTCCGGCTGCACCGGTTCCGGTAAAGGGTTCAAGCGACTGCTGATGATCACATAACCGGCGGCGCTTTTCTTAAGCGGTTCGGGGCAGTCAACAACTTTAATCCTGCCCTGCAATGAATAGTGAAAGGGCCTTTCACTGTATACATAGATTTCCCGTTCTTCAAGGAGGGCGGCACTGATTTTTTTTAGTTCACCAAGGTTTTCAATCTGCCAGCCCAAACGGCGGGTTAGATCGTCAAAGGCGGTTATCCCGCTGCTGTCCGTGGCCGTGGTGATCACCGGCTGGGCGTTGAGCAGGCGGCCAATATTCTCGGTTTCGGCATTAGCCCCGCCAAGGTGGCCGGAAAGGAGGCTGATTGCAAAACGAGCCTGCTCATCAATGGTTACTACGGCCGGGTCTTTATCTTTGCCTTCCAGGTAGGGGGCGATCGCCCGTACTGCTACTGCAGCGGCAGAGATAAAGATGAGCAGCCGGTAGCTGAAGAAAAGGGGGCCGAGGGCTTCACGGAAGCTGCCGCGGAGGGGGAGTAAGGTGAGATTTTTGCACCCCCACACCGACCCACCCCCCTCAGGGGGAAGGGGGTTATCGCCCGCATTCTCTTCAAGAGAGTGAACGCTAGAAGGCTGACTCATCTTTAGAAGGGAAGGGTCAGCAAAATTATCCAGAAAGCGGGGGGGTGCATAAATATGAGCCTCCGGGTAAAGTTCTGTTAAAAGAGCGGCTACTTCAATTCCCCTGCGGCTTACCGCAATAATTGCTGTTCTCACTCTTTGCCCTCCCGGCAACCGTGCGTAAAAGAAGCGTCATAAAGCTTTGAGCGGCTGATCGGATCTCCCAAAAAGGGACCGACCAGAATCAGGGCGCTGAGCTTCAGGTCAGCAGCCTTCACTTTTTCCGCTATATCGGCAATCGTTCCTTCAATGACCATTTCCTGCGGCCAGGAAGCTTTGTAAACCACTGCAACAGGCGTATTATCGCTATAACCTTCCCGCAGCTCCTCAACAACATTATCGATCATGCCTATGCTTAAAAAGATCGCCATGCTTGCACCATGCCCAGCCAGGCTGCCCAGGGCCTGCTTCTCAGGAACCGGGGTGCGGCCGGCCAGGCGGGCAAGGATTATGGTCTGCGAGATTTCCGGAAGGGTATACTCCTTACCCACTGCCGCAGCAGCGGCGGCAAAGGAACTGACCCCGGGAATCATCCGGTAGCCAATTCCGGCTGCATCAAGCAGCTCCATCTGCTCACGCAGCGCCCCATAAATTGAAGGGTCCCCGCTGTGCAAACGGACAACTTTTTTGCCATTCCTGGCAAACTCGATCATTTTAGCGCAGATCTCCTGCAGGTCCATAGCGGCGCTGTCATAAAGGGCGCACCCCTCTTTTACCCGTCCGA
>JAHYJM010000080.1 GCA_019428945.1 Bacillota bacterium
GGAAGCGCGCGGTAAGGTTTCCGAAGAGGATATTATCGATTACTGCAAGGAGAACCTGGCCCATTACAAGGTGCCGAAAGTGATTGAGTTCCGCGGAGAACTGCCGAAAACAGATGTAGGCAAGATCTCCAGGCGTGAACTGCGGGAAGAACTCGCGGAGGAGGTCTAGAAATGAACGCTCCATTTTTCGAAGTAGAAAATGTAACTAAGAGCTTCGGCGGCCTGACGGCAATTGATAATGTCAGCTTTCAGATGTCCCGGGATGAAATGGTGGGCCTGATTGGTCCGAACGGAGCCGGGAAAACCACCCTGGTTCGCCTGATCATGGGTATTCTTAAACCGGATAGCGGCGTGATAAAGTTTAAGGGTAAGGATATTACCCGTATGCGCACCTGGAGCATCGTCGAAGAAGGCATTGCCGGCACATTTCAGAACACCCGGCCTTTCCGGCGTCTGCCGATTGTGGCCAATGTTATGGTGCCCTGCCTGGGAAGGCGTACTTCAAGGCGCGGTGAATGGGTGAAGCGGGTTGAGGCCCGGGCTATGGATGCCCTTGAATTTGCCGGTATTTCAGACCTGGCCATGGAACCAGCCTCGCGGCTCTCACAGGGCGATCTGAAGCGCCTGGAGGTAGCGAGGGCAATTGCCACCGAGCCGGAACTGCTGATCCTTGATGAGCCCTTTGGCGGGCTAACCCCTACGGAGACCGAGCTTATGGCCAAATCAGTGCGCCGCCTGCACAAGGGTGGACGCTTCGGCCGACTGCACAGTGAAGGCGCGGCGATGATAATCATTGAGCATAAACTTCACGAATTGATGAAGATTGTCGACAGGGTTATTGTAATGCATTTCGGCGGGGTTATTGCTATAGGCACACCGGACGAAATTATCAAGAATGAAGCTGTAATTGAGGCCTATATCGGCAAGGAGGTGAGCTAGATGCTTTTAGAAGTTAAAAACCTTACCGTTTCCTACGATACGGCAATGATTTTGAACGATGTGAGCGTTTCGGTAGACAAAGGTGAACTGGTCAGCCTGGTCGGCCCAAACGGTGCAGGTAAATCGACCTTTATACGCACCATTACCGGTCTGGTACGCTGGGAGAGGGAAACTCTCAAGGGCACCCGTTACGGTGACATCACCATTGAAGGAACTGTCAGGTTTAATGGAGAGTATATCGAAAAGCTGCCGGCTCACGACATTGTAAATAAAGGCCTTAGTCATTGCCCCGAAAGGCGCAGACCCTTTACCGAAATGAGCGTCTACGAAAACCTGATGGCCGGAGCTTACCTGATCACAGATAAAAAAGAGATGCACAACAACCTTGAAGCTGTTTACAGCATCTTTCCCATTTTAAAAGAACGCAGCAAGCAGATATCCGGCACCCTGTCAGGCGGCGAACAGCAAATGCTGGCTATCGGACGTTCCCTGATGGTGAAACCGATGCTGCTCTGCATTGACGAACCCTCTACCGGTTTGGCACCGCAGATTAAGCAGCAGGTATTTGATAAGATTAAAGAGATTCAGGCATCGGGAATGACTATACTGCTTGTGGAACAAGATGTAAGCATGACTTTCGCCATGGCTGATCGTAACTATATTTTATCGCACGGCAAGATAGTCACTGAAGGTACCAGCGCTGAGCTGCTGAAAGATGAGACGGTAAGGCAATCTTATCTGGGATTATAATTTTCGGTTTTTATACTTTTGATAAAGCTCTGACGAAAACATTTTTTCAATTATATATGCCGGGGACGAAATTCCCCGGCATATATTTGATCTAATCTTTAAACAGGAGCGCTGCTCCAAAAGGGCTAACGCATATCAGAAGAACAGACCCGGCAGTTTTTGCGGGTAACTGTGTTGCGCACTTTGCAGCGCGGACATTCACGTTCAAGTTTGTCGCGTGTAAATGTAGTGATGCCCTGGGGCATTACGCGCAGAACCAACAGGACAATGAGGGCGAAAATAAGCATACGGTATTCTGCCGTCGCCCTTAAAATCTCCAGGGTCGGGTAGAGGATAAACACGCCGACGACCGCTCCGTAAATTGTTACTATTCCTCCGAAGATAGCCCAGATGATTGCCTGGAAAGACATGAGCACTGCCAGCATCGAAGGCCCGGCAATGCGTAGAAAATGAGTATAAAGCCCGCCGGCCAGACCGGCAAAAAAACCGCTTAAGCAAAATGCAAGCAGTTTATATTTAATTGTATTAATTCCGGATGCGCGTACGGCGATTTCATCTTCACGGATGGCATGGAAGATGATGCCGATTTTCGAATCGGTTATTTTCCACATAATGAAGCAGAGCACCAGCATGCAGACAACTGCGATGTAGTACTCAGTCAGGCGTGAAGAAGCAAGGCGGGTAATCCCCGATATGCCCAGCTCGCCACCGAAGAAACCGGGGAAAACAAAGATTATACCCATCAGCATAATTGGAAAAGCCAGGGTAGCCAGTCCGAGATAAGGCCCTTTTAAACGCAGGCACGGTATTCCTACCAGCAGGCCGACCAGCACGGCCGCAAAAGCGCCCAGGGGTATAGTAATTACAGGTGACAATCCTAATCGAAGGTTAAGGAGAGCTGTTGTGTAAGCAGCTACTCCGAAGAAAAGAGCATGTCCGAAACTGACCTGCCCGACAAAACCGGAAAGCAAATCCCAGCTGGCTGCATAAATTGAAAAGATAGCGGCAATCGCCAATATCCGCAGGATATACATGTCCTGGGTAAGAAGGGGCAGCAGAATCAGCAGAATGACAAAGAGAACAGCAATAACCCGTGTAGGCAGAACAAATATTTCATTGCGAACGTAGCGGAAGGCCATGCGTATTACTGCCATATGTTATCGCTCCCCTTCCATGTAAACTCCGAAAAGACCTTCGGGTCGGATTATCAGTATTGTGAGCATTATTGCCAGGGCTATTGCCACCTTTAAAAATGCGCCCCCGGGGATAAGAAAGACCACAGTTACCTCGATAAAAGCAAGAATCAGGGCTCCGATAAAACTGCCCTTGATACTGCCAAGACCACCGAGGATTACAATGGCAAGGACTAAAACCAGAGGATTGAGCCACATATGAGGCTCAAGGGTGTAGAGCGGGGCCACCATTACACCGGCCACTGCAGCGAGCCCCACGGAAATAGCCATGGTTGCAGCAGCAATTTTGGCCACATTCATACCCATCAGGTTTGCAATTTCGCGATCCTGCGCCGATGAACGGATCGCAATTCCCAGGCGGGTTTTCATCAGGATCAGCCAGACGATAAAAAGCGAAAGGCTGACCACTCCGAGAGTAAGCAGGTATTGATATGAAATCCTGATGCCATAGGGGCTGATATAACCGGCGACTATACTTGATACACCCCTGTAATGGCCGCCAAAAATAATCAGGATCAGTTCCTGAAAAACAAGGGCAACCGCTACAGTTACGATTAAAACAGCGGTTTCATGTTCGCGAATGGGCTCCATAAAGACATAATAGACAACCACTCCGACAAGAACAACAAGTATAATTGAGAGCGGGATCGCAATAAAGGGGTTTATTGCAAGTTCGGAACCGAAATAGAAAATTGCATATGCTGCCAGCATGAAAAAGGCGGTATGGGCCAGGTTGATGATTCTGGCAGCACCGAAGATGAGCGAAAAACCGATAGCCAGCATGGCGTATACAGCGCCATTCATCAATCCATAAACTAAAATATCACTTAGCATGGCAAGTTCCTCTCGTCTGTTACCGGGATGATGTATTAAGCCGGGAAGCCCCCGCAAAGGGGCTCCCCGAAGATTGCTTCATGAAGTCAGGTTATCCAACCATCCAACCTGACTACTCCCTCCACTGTTCCAGAACATGAGGAGGAATCTGGTACGGAACCACGCCTTCATACCCAATCACCAGATCGGGAGCATTCTGAGCATCGGGTTTCCATTCCAACGGCCAGGCGGCAACTAGTTCGCCATCCTGCCACTGAATACCTACGGCAGTAACATAGCCGGGGCCCCAGATTACATCGTGAGCCTCATCAAAGACAACTCTTCCTGCCGCTCCGGTATAATCGGTTACCTCCAGCTCAGCAATAACTGAATCGGTATCAATTGTGCCGGCCCTTTCGACGGCTTCTTTCAGGATATAGACAGCGCTGTAAGTGTCGGCGTTGTAGTTCGGCAGCTGTCCATAGAGATCAACGAATTTCGAGATAAATGGAATTGTATGTTCTGTAATCGCCGCGTTCTGGGCAAAGGTGTTAAGGGTACAATCGTAGTCGCCAAAGCCGTCTGTTGCCGGATAGTAGCCCGACTTTTGGGCTTCAACATTAATACCGACCGGGCAGGCGGGAATCTCAAGCTCGCCCCACTGTTTGCCGAAGGGGATTCCAACGGGACCGGACATGATTGTATAGATTATATGTGCACCCGTTGCTTCTATCCCTCTTAATTCTGTCGTCACATCGGATGCTGTAGCCGATGGACGGAAGGTGCCCACAAATTCCAGCCCCAGGGTGGGGAAGATCTGCGGGGCCATCTGCACAAGGGCTTCGTTCCACTCTAGAGCTTCGGCAAGGATCGCTACCTTGGGGGCGGCTATACCAAGTTCTTCGCGAACGGCCATGGCAACGTCATTTAACATGAGGATAGTAACAGTAACCAGGTCAGTCGACCTGATCGGTGTAACCCTGAAGAGATATTTCCAGGCATCGTAGTCTACATCCACACGACCGTGAAGCAGTTCATTGGTGGCAGCGCCGCAGATTATAAATATTTTATTGTAATCCCGGGCTATTAAATCTGTGTAGGGAGTTACCGCTTCTGTGCGGAACCCGCCGATGAGAAAATCAGGGTCTTCTGAAACAATCACATTCTCAACTGCCGATACCGCGCCGAGCGGATCCATAATCTCATCTGTTTCAACCTGGATCAGGCGAACTGAATACATTTCGTCGCCTACCGCAACGCCACCGGCAGCATTAATCTCATCAGCTGCCATTAAGGCGCCCCACCACATCATTTCACCCTGAATATTTGTCATAGGGCCGGTAACTGCAATCTTTATTTCTCCGTCAAACTCAACTCCCTCTTCTTCTTCTTCTTCAGGCGGCACAACATCTTCACCGTCTGTGGGGGTGCAGCCGACAATACCGCCAATCAGGAACAGGATCATAAGTAAAACTAGAAACGGGAAAAGTTTACTTTTCAATGAACTTACCTCCTCTTTCCTTTATAAACCGGCTCTAAAATGCTGAAAAAATTTTAAAACTGCTACATCCCCCCTCAATTAACCGAATCGTGCAACTTATATAGTCTGAATTATAGCACAACTATATAAACATGACAAGATTCAAATTTTTCTGCAGATTATTTATTATTTATGCAAATTTACGCAAAGAAATTAAAATAAAACACCATAAAGGTTTTTTTATGCTTAGAGCGAAATGAATATTTAGCTTAAAAATCTGAAGCCTTCCGGGGGCGATATTATGGATCGAAAAGAAGAATATCAAAAACTGCTTACACTGCCGGAGGAAATTACTGAGAATGAGATCCTTTACCTGACCGGTAATGAGTTTATATCTCTGCCGCAAATTGACCCGGCGGGAGGGTTAGCGTCACTGAACCTGCTGCGCCTCGACTGCCGGGGACTGCTGGAGTTTTGCGGCAGTCCGGAAGAGCGGCTGATCTCTCCCACCCTGAGGATAAACAATACCGATCTAGAATTGAGTAAAACGCTTAAGTGGCAATACGCTCTTGATTGGATTCCCTCATTTAAAACTGAAGACCTGCATGGCTGCAACCTGGAAGGGGAAATAGTTACCCCGCCCGGCTGTAAAGGCTTCTTCTACCGGTTGAACCTTGAGAATCGCAGCGGGAATCCGGTTGAGGTAGAAGTTGGCTGGAAGGGAAAATGGGCGGCTTTTAATCACATAGTTTTCAGCCGGCGTGAAATTGAAGGAAGACGCAAACTTGATTTTGATAACTGGACAGGCAGCCTGATCCTTGAAGGAGCGAGCGGCCTGCCTCTTGCGGCAATTGCCCTGGCGGTAGATCCCCAATGCCCCTGGAGCTATGAAAGGGAAAGCGGCAGTTTCAGCTGTAATGATAAAATTACTTTGGATGCCGGTGAAAGCTACGAAAATATATTATATGTTGCAGTAAACCTGGAAAGTGACGGAGCAGGAACAACAAACATCGACCTGCGCAGGCAGGGCATTACGGCTTTAAAGGAGCTTACTGTCAACTGGCTGGAGAGCAGGAGAATTGATGAAAAGGATGCCCGAATTTCAAAACTGCTGAACAGAAACCTGTTCTTCTGCTATTTTTATGCCGCAGGCTGCTGCCTTGAGAGTGAAAAACTCGTGCCGGTAACTTCGAGAAGCCCGCGTTATTATGTAAGCGCTGCTTTCTGGAGCCGGGACACCCTGCTCTGGAGCTTCCCGGCCATGCTGATGGTCGATCAGTACCGGGCTCGTGAAATGCTGATCACCGTTTACAACAGGCATATTGATAATGCCGGAGACCATGCTCACTACATTAACGGCACCCTGCTCTATCCCGGGTTCGAACTGGACCAGCTGGCTGCCTACATAATTGCTCTCGCCCATTACCTGAAAGAAACTGAAGACTACAGCCTTCTTGAAGAAAAAGTGATTGCTGAAGGCCTTACAAGAGTAGTGGATAAAGCACTGGAGCGCTTTGATCCCGAAGTGGGTCTTTACAGCACCTTCCTTGACCCGTCTGACGATCCTGTCTTTTACCCTTACCTGACCTACAGCAACGCCCTGCTGCAGTGCGCTTTCAGATTCCTGGGAGAATTGCAGGCTGATGATAAATGGGCCCATAAGGGAGATTTTGCGATCCTGGCCGGGGAACTGACTCACTCCATCTATGAACACTGCATGGTTAAGGGACCCCTTGGAATCATGTTTGCCTGGTCGGTCAACGGCAGGGGTAAGTTTGCCCTCTATGACAACCCACCCGGAAGCCTGCAGCTGCTTGCGCATTACGGCTTCTGCTCAACCAGCGAAATCGCATATAAGAATACTGTCCGCTGGATAAGATCATCAAATAACCGCTTTTTCCACCAGGGTGGCAATTTTGAGGAGGCAGGATCAGTTCATGCGGGCAAACCCTGGCCTCTGGCTGCCTGCAATGATCTGCTGTCATGCGATGCCGGGGCAATAGATTTTCTAAGCCGCGCGGAAATGGATAACGGCTTTTTCTGCGAAACAATTAACCCTGAATCAGGGCGGGTTTCTACCGGAGCGGCCTTTGCATCGGCAGCAGGGTTTTTAGCATTTGCCCTGAAAAACAGAATACTCGAATCTGATGTATGCAGCCCCGATGAAGCTGCAGAGAAGAGTGATCCTGAAGTAGAAAAACAATAGTAAATAATGAACTTAAGTTGAGCCGATACCTGCGCATTTTGTGAAATATTAATCATAGGAGATGGTAAGTGGTGCCTAAAACCAAACAGCTGCCACTATGGGGTAAAATTGCATACGGGGCCGGAGCAGGAGGGTTCAGTTTAATAGACAGGGTGATGATTACCTGGCTATTTTACTTTTATATTACCAACCCCCTCGAGGGGGTAGATTCACTGATGCCCCCCTTTGTTTTTGGCATTATTATGTTTTTTGGGCGTGCTGTAGATGCCGTGGCTGACCCGGTAATTGCCCGCTGGTCGGACAATTACCGCGGCAGGCTGGGACGACGCATGCCTTTTATGCTTTTCAGCGGGGTTGCCTACGCTATCGTATTTATTCTTTTATTCTCTCCCCCGGTAGCAGCCAAGTCTGCCCTGAACAGTGTCTACGTTGCTGCGCTGCTGGGCCTGTATTTTATTCTTTTCACCACCTACGTATGCCCCTATCTAGCCCTTCTGCCGGAACTGGCCAGGAGCAACCGCGACAGGGTTGACCTGGCAACTTACAAAGCTGTATTCAGCCTCCTTGGTGTAGGGGTAGCGCTGATAGGCGCAGGCATATTAATTGGCGCTCTCAGTTTTCACGGGATGATCTGGGTAATGGCTGCAGTCGGGCTTATTCTGCTCTACCTTCCCCTGGCGATCAGGGAGAAAGATTATGCCGAAGCAGAACCGGCAACCCTTGGCCTGGTTGAAGCTATATCGACTACTTTCAAAAACCATGCCTTTCTGATCTACCTGATCGGCAATGTCACCTTCTGGCTCGGATTTAATATTATTACCCTGAATATACCGCTCTATGTGACCATTCTTCTGCGCGGCACTGAAGATGACACTTCAATTTATTTTGGAATTGCCTTTGTGATTGCTCTTTTATTTTTCCCGGTTGTCAATATCCTGTCAAAAAAAATAGGACTGAAAGTAATGATGATGTTTGCCCTTGCTGCTTTCATGGTCCTGCTGCCCTTTTACTATTTTCTCGGGCAAGAAATAGTCAGCCTATCCCCGGAAGTTTTTGCCTATATATTACTGGGGCTGACCGGGCTCCCGCTGGCAGTTATTTTCATTGTGCCTGACGCGATAGTCGCTGCCGTTTCAGATCTGGAGAGCAGTCTTTCAGGACAGAAACGTGAAGCAATGTATTTCGGCGCCCAGGGCTTCATTTTGAAGCTGGCGCTGGGTCTGTCAACACTGATTACCGGAGCCCTGCTTCAGATGTTTGGCAGCACCGCAGCTAACCCGCTCGGCATACAGCTTACAGGACCGGTTTCAGCAATCTTCATTTTAGTCGGAGTGATCGTATTTTCCCGCTACCCGGAAAAAGAAGT
>JAHYJM010000081.1 GCA_019428945.1 Bacillota bacterium
CGGGTAAGCATCACGGGGTGGTCTCTTCTCCCAGAGCGATAACCAGGCATCATCTCCGGTAATCCAGGCCCCTTCACGGGTTATGCCGACCGGCTCAATTTTATATTTCTCCGGATCAATTGCCTTCATAATTGAAGCAGCTGAGCGCAGAGAAACTACATGTTCGCCCGACCTGCCTCCAAAAAATACCGCTACTGTTTTTCGTTTCATTCTAACCAACTCCAGGGCTTAAGTTTTATAAATAAAGTTTTTAATAAATTATATCATAATCAACCTGATGCCCACAGGAGTCAGGTTTCTACGCGCTGGTTACTAAAAATATGCTTATTATTTTATTGCTTATGTATTATAATTTACTTTAGTGTCCGACCGACTGCATCAGTTATAATTCAGATTTACCAACCGCAATATTACCGACCGCTGGTTGAAAGAGAGGTTTCAGATGAAAACTCAAATACCCGTTGTTATACTGGGAGCTAATTTTTATACCTCACTGGGAGCTATTCGCACCCTGGGACGACACGGCGTACCGGTTTATGCTTTAGATTATCATTTCCCTACCGCATATGCTCTATCTTCAAAATATGTGACTGAAAAAATACTATGCCCCGACATCAACAATGATGAAAGCGGGCTTGCTCAATTTTTGCTCGATTTAGGGAAAAAGTTTGATGACAGGCCTGTGCTTATGGCTACCGCTGACAGTTATGCCCTGCTTGTTTCCAGATATGCAGATGAACTGAACAAATATTTCAGATTTCCGGAAATGCCATCCGGCTTGCTTGAACAGATTATTGATAAAAATAGCTTGAGCGAGTTGGCAGAAAGACTGGGTTTGCGCGCTCCTCAAACTTTCATCGTCGATGAAAATGCTGATATCAGCTACATTGCCTCAGAGATCAATTATCCATGCATAATAAAACCTGCCCTGTCACACAAATTTGTTAAGGTGTTTCGGCAAAAATGTCTGTTTGCAGATGGTAAAGAAGAGTTGATCACTGCTCTTGAAGATGCGAGGAGCAGCAACCTCAATGTTATGGTTCAGGAAGTTATACCCGGTTTTGATGACCACATGTATGTATTTGACGTCTACATAAACAGGGATGGTAAGGCAACACATACTTTTACAGCACAGAAGCTGCGCCAGTTTCCCATAAACTTTGGATCATCTACGCTTACCCACCACAGACAGGATCAAACCCTGGTTGACCTCGGCCTCGATTATATGGAGAAACTTGGTTACCGGGGCTACGGTGAAATAGAGTTTAAAAAACACAGTGGCAATAATCAGTTTTACCTGATTGAAATAAACGCCCGCCTGAGCACCTTAAATATTCTCTTCGACAAGTGTGGGGTTGAGTTTACTTACGTTATCTACCGCGACTTAATCGGAGATCCTCTGCCCGATTTTCATTTAACAGAAGATCAACCCTGGGCATTCTGGCATGCTTATGAAGATTTCATCAGTGTCAGTGCTTATCTGCGGAAAAAACAGCTCACACTGAAAGAGGTTATCAGCCCCTGGATTTCACACCATAAAGCTCATGCTATATGGGCTACTGATGATATCAGACCAATTTTCTCATTTAGCCGCTTAATTCTTGGCAAGATAGCGGATAAGCTGTGTCGTATCGCAACTCGAAAATCGGGATAGAGGGCAGCCTTTATGCCGCCTATACTCCTGTACCACCAAGCAAGCTGCCCGGCACTTAGAGATTCGTTAAAATGCCAGAAGGACGGCCGTTAAAGCCGCCCTTCTGGCATTTTTTGCTTAGCAATCACTTTTTAAGACTCATCTTCCTTTGCAGCCTTGGCTGCAGCAATTACCTGCTCTGCAACCTGGTGAGGCACCTCTTCATAATGTGAAAAAGTCATGCTGAAAAAGCCGCGACCCTGGGTCATTGAACGAAGGTCAATGGAATACTTGAACATTTCGGCCAGGGGGACCTGGGCACGAATTTTCTGCAGGCCGCCTTCGGGTTCCATTCCCTGGATACGACCGCGTTTGCTGTTTAAGTCTCCCATTATATCGCCCATGAATGCTTCAGGCACGATAACCTCGATATCCATTACCGGTTCAAGCAAAACTGCTCCGGCCTGTTCCATACCTTTACGGAAAGCCTGGCCGGCTGCAATTTTGAAGGCCATTTCAGAAGAATCAACAGTATGGTAAGAACCGTCAACCAGCCTTACGATAATGTCAACAACGGGATAGCCGGCCACAACACCTTCATCCATCGCCTCGCGTACACCTTTTTCTACCGCCGGTATATACTGGCGGGGCACAGAGCCTCCGAAAATTTTATCTTCAAATACCAAACCCTGGCCTGTTTCAGCCGGTTCAAGTTCAAGGTACACATGACCAAACTGTCCACGTCCGCCGGATTGTTTCTTATGCTTGCCTTCAACTCTTGACTGGCCGCGAATTGTTTCTTTATAGGGAACCTTCGGTGTGGAAAAGTCAACTTCAACCCCGAATTTCTGGGCTAAGCGGCTGACAATAATTTCGAGATGCAACTCACCAAGCCCGGAAATTACCGTCTGCTTGGTTTCTGCGCGGCGTTCAAGGTGGAATGTTGGGTCTTCCTCGAGGAATCTTGAAAGACCGGTCATTACTTTTTCTTCATCGCCCTTGGTTTTCGGCTCTACTGCAAACGAAATCACTGTATCCGGGAAGTTCAGGGCAGGGAAATTCAGCGGTTTTGCCTTATCGCTAAGCGTATCTCCGGTAGCTGTTTCCTGAAGTTTGGCTACACAGGCGATATCGCCTGTTACCACTTCTTCCATGGTGATCTGGTTTTTACCGCGCATAGAGAATATCTGGCCAAAGCGTTCAAGAGTATCTTTGGTAGCATTGTAGACCTGGCTGTCAGGTTTAATCGAGCCGGAATATACCCGGAAGTAGTTAATTCTTCCCACATAGGGGTCAGCCAGTGTTTTAAATACAAAGGCCGACAGGGGCTCATCCGGACTTAATTTACGGGTTACTTCTTCCTCGCTTCCCGGTTTCAGTCCTTTAATTTCACCCTGATCAAGGGGGGTGGGAAGATAGCTCTTGATAAGGTCAAGCAAAGGTTGTATGCCTTGATTTTTTGTAGCAGCGGCACATAATACGGGAACAATTTTGCCCTTGAGAACACCCTGGCGAAGCCCTTTGCTAATCTCTTCATCGGTTAGAGCTTCCCCTTCAAGGTATTTTTCAAGAAGAGAATCATCTGCTTCGGCAGTAGCTTCAATCAGCTTTTCCCTTAAATCCTGAGCTTGTTCGCTTAAGTCAGCGGGAATCTCTTCCTCTGTTACTTTCATGCCGTCTTCGGAAAACATAAGCGCTTTCTGCCTGACAAGATCGACGACACCTTTGAAATTCGCTTCTTTGCCAATGGGCATCTGTAGTGGTGCAACATTTAAACCAAAGTGCTCCCGCAGCTGCTCCAGGGTTCCCTCAAAATTGGCATTTTCACGATCGAGTTTGTTTATAACAACAAAACGCGGCAGGTTAAAACCATCTGCGTAGCTCCACACTTTTTCAGTGCCAACCTCTACACCCGATACGGCGCAGACAACTGTAACAACGCTGTCAGCGACCCTAAGTGCACCCAGAACATCACCAATAAAGTCGAAATAGCCCGGTGTATCAAGCAGATTTATTTTTACACCGTTCCATTCAAGAGGAGCAAGCCCGACATTTATCGTAACCTGCTTTTTGATCTCGTCAGGATCATAGTCGGTGGTAGTATTTCCGGCTTCAACCTTGCCGAGACGGTTAACCGCACCTGACGTAAAAAGCAGCGCTTCGGTAAGAGAAGTCTTACCTGCACCGCCGTGTGAAATTAATGCCACATTGCGAATATTCTCGCTTGTGTACTTCTTCATACATATGCCTCCTTCAGATCGCCCGGCCTGCTGGTATGACCGGAATGAAGTATTAATACCGAATGATCATTGCGGAGTTGACGTGGTATAAGAGGCTCAAACAGCCTTAAGCGCCATCCTCCCGGTTACACCCTACCATTATCACTGCAAAAATGCAAATAGAAAATAACAGGTTACAGCTCAGTAAAACAACAGGTCAGGATACTTTTTTATTTAACCGGGCTTTTACATATTCAACAAGCCCGCCCTGGCGGATCAGCTCCTGCATAAAAGGAGGAAATGGAGCCGCCTTAAAAGATCGACCGCTCTGCAAATGGGTAATCAGCCCCTCTTCAAGATTAACCTGGAGTCTGTCCTGACCAGAAAGTAAAAAGGATAAATCATCAGCGCATTCAAGAATAGGCAGACCGATATTTATGGAATTGCGATAAAAAATACGGGCAAAACTACGGGCTATTACACAGGAAACTCCTGCTCCCTTAATCGCCAGCGGGGCATGCTCGCGTGAACTCCCGCAGCCAAAATTATTGCCTGCGATAATGATATCACCTTTTTTAACTAATTCAGGAAAATCAGGCCTGATATCCTCCATCAGGTGAGAAGCCAGTTCTTCCGCTGCAGTAGTGCTTAAATACCGGGCAGCTATAATTGCGTCGGTATCGATGTTATCACCAAAGATCCATATATTACCTTCAAGGATCATTACATAACCTCCTCGGGATGAACTATTTCTCCGGTTACAGCAGAGGCTGCAGCCACGGCAGGGTTGCTGAGGTACACTTCGCTATCCGGGTGGCCCATGCGGCCGATGAAGTTACGGTTAGTTGTAGCAAGAGCTTTTTCACCGCTGGCCAGGATGCCCATGTGACCACCCAGGCAGGGTCCACAGGTTGGAGTGCTTACCGCCGCCTCAGCATCAATAAAAGTAGTCAGGAGTCCTTCTTCAAGCGCCTGACGGTAGATTAACTGTGTGGCCGGAATAATCAGTAATCTCACATTGGGGTTAACTTTTTTACCTTTAATAACGCGGGCAGCCATACGTAGATCTTCGATTCTTCCATTTGTACAGGAGCCGATTACCACCTGATCAATCTTTATTCCGCTTGCTTCAGAAACGGGACGGACATTATCGGGAGAAGGGGGGAAGGCGATTTGCGGTTCAAGGGAATTTATATCATATTCAATTACTTTGTTATAATTGGCATCTTTATCGCTGTAAACGGGGGTGTAAGGTTTTTTAGCCCTGCCTTTAAGGTATGAGAAAGTAACCTTATCGGGTTGAACATAACCGCACTTTCCGCCGGCTTCAATAGCCATATTGGCCATAGTCAGACGCCCGTCCATCGAGAGATCACCGATGGCTGAACCGGCAAATTCCATCGCCATGTATCGTGCTCCCTCGACACCAATCTGCCCGATCGTATACAGGATTAAATCTTTACCGCTTACCCATTTCGGAAGAATTCCATCATATTCGAAACGAATTGTCTGCGGCACCTTGAACCAGGCTTCACCAATTGCCATTGCCGCAGCCAGATCTGTACTGCCAACACCTGTAGCAAAGGCGCCTACTGCGCCATAAGTGCATGTGTGTGAATCGGCTCCGATAATTACCATGCCCGGCCCAACCAGGCCCTGTTCAGGTAAAAGGGCATGTTCAATACCCATTCTGCCTACTTCATAATAGTGCTTGATACCATAACGCTCAGCGAAGCGGCGCAAAACCATAACCTGTTCAGCTGCCGCAATATCTTTGTTCGGGGTGAAGTGATCGGGTACTAGAACAATTTTTTCAGGGTCAAAAACCTTATCAAGCCCGAAGCGCTCAAATTCTTTTATGGCAACAGGAGCGGTAATGTCATTACCCAAAGCCAGGTCAATTTTGGCATTAACCAGATCGCCTGCTTCAACTTTATCTTTACCCGCTTTAGTGGCCAATATCTTTTCCACCATAGTTGATCCGCTGTTATTACTCATGATTCGCCTACTTTCGTAACAATCGCTTTTTAAGTAAGATTAATTAAAGCCTGTCCCCGATAATTACGGAAATTTAAAATCAAGATCAAACATTTTAAGGTTACATAAAGCCTGCAGAGCAATGTTTAAGGGACGTCTTAATAATGAATTACATCATCAGGGGCAACGCAGATCTTGCCCATATGTATATTTTCGCTTTATCAGATCAAAATACCTTCGTCAGTAGTTCCAAAATTCCAGACGCCTTTCAGGTCTCTGAGTTTAAGCTTCCCTGGTTACCCTGGAACCGCGCAGCAGGGCGACCTTGCCTGTTCTTACAATCTCCTTGATACCAAAATTATCCAGTAGCAGCTTAATCGCTTCCAGCTTATCATCGTTTCCGGTAACTTCAATAATCATCGAGTCGGGTGACACATCGACCACTTTGCCGCGGAAGGTTTCAACGATCTGCTGAATGTCACTGCGGCTGCCGGTTTCAGCCCTGACCTTGATCAGCATCAGTTCGCGTGTAACAGCGGGTTCGTTTGAAAGGTTGCTAACCTTAATGACATTAACCAGTTTATGCAATTGCTTGATAACCTGCTCAATGACAGTTTCGCTGCCTTCAACGGTTATGGTCATCCGGGCTATTCCTGGTGTTATGGTTTCACCGACGGCGATGTTGTCAATGTTAAAACCGCGACGGCTAAAAAGGCCTGAAATACGAGTTAATGCACCCGGCTTGTTTTCAACGAGGATTGCAAGAATATGTTTCATCAATAATCACCCCCGGTAATTATCTCATTAATCGGTCGGTTAGGCGCCACCATGGGATAAACATTTTCTTCAGGATCAACGACAAAATCGATCAGTACCGGCCCTTTTGTCGCAAAAGCCTCCTCAATAGCAGCAGTTGCTTCCTCATTGGTCGTTGCCCGTAAAGCTCTGGCTCCATATGCTTCCGCAACTTTCACAAAGTCAGGGCTTCCTTTAAGGGTTGTATGAGAGTAGCGCTTATCAAAGAAAATATCCTGCCACTGGCGAACCATACCCAGAGAGCCATTATTGATCAGCGCTATAGTCATATCAAGTTTGTTATTGACAACAGTAGCCAACTCCTGAATGTTCATCTGAAAGCTGCCGTCACCGGTAATGCAGATCACCCTGTTTTCAGGTGCTGCCAGCCTGGCGCCAATAGCAGCAGGAAAACCATAACCCATAGTTCCAAGGCCGCCCGAGGTAAGAAAAGCATTCGGTTTGCGAACAGCGAAGTGCTGGGCGCTCCACATCTGATGCTGACCCACGTCAGTAGCCACTATGGTATCCTCATCGCTGAGGCGACTGAGCTCTCTGATCACAAATTGCGGTTTAAGGGCGCCTCCGGGATTGCTGGAACCGATCGGGATGGGATACTTGTTCTGCCAGGTTTCAATTTGCTTCAACCATTTAGCTGTATGGCCCGGTTTTAATTTACGCAGCAGCTCTTCAAGAACCTGCCTGACATCGCCAACAATGGGAATATCGATCACTACATTTTTGCCAATTTCAGCGGGATCTATATCGATATGAATAATCTTTGCATTTTGGGCAAAAGTTTCGAGTTTACCGGTAACCCGGTCATCAAATCTAACTCCGGTCGCAACGATCAGATCGGCTTCAGTCAGGGCATAGTTTGCTGTAACGCTACCATGCATACCCGGCATGCCCAGAAACAGCTCTCCGTCACCGGGATAAGCGCCAAGACCCATCAGAGAAAGAATTACAGGGATTCGCGCTTTTTCTGCCAGTTGGCGCAGAACGGATGAGGCTCCGGAGCGGATAAGCCCGCCCCCGCCGAAAATAACCGGCCTGCGGGCATCACGGATTGCTTTTACCGCCCTGCTGATCTGTCCTGCATGACCGGTATAGGTCGGGTTGTAGCCCGGAATATGGCACTCGGTGTTATAGTCAAAGTATGCTTCCTGATCAAATACATCTTTCGGTATGTCGATAAGCACCGGTCCGCGGCGTCCGCTGGAAGCGATATAGAAAGCTTCGGAAAGAATACCCGGTAGCTCTTCCGCGCTCTTAACAAGGTAGTTATGTTTTGTAATAGGCAGCGTGATCCCGGTAATATCAGCTTCCTGAAATGCATCAGTGCCGATAAACTGGCTCGCCACCTGGCCGGTAATCAGAACCAGCGGTACTGAATCCATGTAAGCATTGGCAATACCGGTAACCAGGTTTGTGGCGCCGGGACCTGAAGTTGCAAAAACAACGCCGGGCTTACCGGTCACCCGGGCATAACCGTCTGCAGCATGAACCGCCGCCTGCTCATGCCGTACCAGCAGGTGCTTCAGAGGCGCATCGTAAAGAGTGTCATAAAGGGGTAAAACCGCCCCTCCGGGGAAGCCGAAAACCAACTCAACCCCTTCTTTTTCAAGAGCCGCCAGGATCATGGCAGCTCCTCTGGTCATCTTTTTTTTCATTTTATATCACCTATTCCATTCATAAAAGAGATATCCAAAACGGCTCCGCTGCCGGCCGAGGAAACCTGGCGGGCATATCGCTTCAGGTAACCGTGATTTACTTTAGGTTCAGGAGCCTGCCAGCCTTCGCGCCTTTGATCAATTTCCTCTTCAGAAACTTTTAGTTCCAGGGAGCGGGCGGGCAGATTAATAGAGATAATATCGCCATCTTCAACAAATGCAATTAAGCCTCCGGCAGCAGCTTCGGGAGAAACATGGCCTATTGAAGCGCCCCTTGTTGCTCCGGAAAAACGGCCATCGGTAATTAATGAAACTTTCTCGTCCAATCCCATTCCGGCAAGAACTGACG
>JAHYJM010000082.1 GCA_019428945.1 Bacillota bacterium
TCCAGTTCGGCAATTGCCTTTACAGAGTCTTCCTTCAGAGTATCGGCAACAGCAATTATACCGGCCATTTCACCGTCGACAGATATGAGCATTGCAGTTTTTGCCTCATCTTCAAGTTTCTCCATATTATTCAGATATTGCTCATATGCGATGCCCTTGGTTTCCATCAACTTACGACTTCCCACCAGGACATTTTTTCCATTGACAATACCCTGAACACCCATACCTGTCACTGAAGAGAATTCTTTGACACTATACAGGTTCAGATCAGCTGCTCTGGCTCTATCCACTATTGCCGCACCAAGAGGGTGCTCCGATGCCGCTTCAAGGCTACCGCCGTAAAGAAGCAGATCTTTTTCGCTGTGATCATTAAAGGTCATGATTTCTGTTACTTCCGGCTTTCCCTTGGTGATCGTCCCGGTTTTATCAAAGGCGATGACCTTTATATTTCTCATTGTCTGGATTGCTTCACCTTTTCGGATTAAAATGCCGTTTTCAGCGCCCAAACCGCCGCCTACCATGATCGCTGTAGGGGTTGCCAGGCCTAACGCACAAGGACAGGAGATAACCAAAACTGCAATTGTCGCCAGGAGCGCCAGTGAAAATAGAGGTAACCCTACGTTGCTCCAGGGGAAGTTAAAGAACTCAACAATGGGGATAAAGAAGCCCGGAAAAAATGTCCATGACAGAAAAGCGCTGATTGCAATTAGAATAACCGCCGGAACAAAATAACCGGTTACTTTATCGGCAAATTCCTGGATCGGAACCTTGGATCCCTGGCTTTCTTCCACCATTTTAATAACCTGGGCGAGAAAAGTATCTTTGCCCACTTTGGTTGCTTTTACATGCAGTAGCCCCTGTTTGTTAATTGTAGAGCCGATTACTTCATCTCCGCTTACTCTTTCTACAGGCAGTGATTCGCCTGTAGCCATCGATTCATCAACACTGCTTTTCCCCTCGGTGACAATTCCGTCGGTAGGTATTTTTTCACCTGGCCGGACGATCATAATCTGCCCTACCTGCAGCTCTTCAATAGGGATCTCAACTTCTTCATCGCCGAGTAAGATTCTGGCTTTCCTGGCCCCCATCTCAAGCAGTTTTTTTATGGCCTGCGAGGCCTTACCCCTGGCTTTAGCTTCAAGAAACCTGCCGACGAGGTGAAGGGTCATAATTGACGATGCCATCTCGACAAAAGAAGTGATCGGAAACCAGAAGACCAAAAGATTAAGCAGGTAAGGAATCAGGGAACCCATTGATACCAGGGTATCCATGTTAGGGCTTAAGTTTTTTACTGATTTAAAACTACCAACATGGGTTTCCCACCCGGCAAAGAAAATTACCGGTATGGCAAGCACGAAAATGATTGGCAGGTAGTAAGGGATTTCCACAATAAACATATGGATCATCATCAAAATCATGATCGGCGCCGAAAATGATACTGCAAACCACATCCTCCTTGCAGCATGAGCCATTTTCTCCAGTTCCTGATCTTTTTCCTCCGCCCGTTCTGTTTCATAAATTTCATAACCGGTATCCTGAACTGTTTTCTTTATACTGGCAAGGTTTATTACCGACGGGTTATATTTTACCGTAACTTTTTCGGAAGCAAAATTCACTGCTGCTTCAGCAACTCCTTCTTTTTTACTCAGATTCTTTTCAATCCTCTGGGCGCAGCTGCTGCAGGTCATGCCGGAAACATTGAAGCTTACAGTTTTGAAAGCTTGATCATCTGAATAACCTTTATATCCGGATTTATCGATAACAGCGAGCAGGCTTTCCTCATTTGTAAGGGTGGGATCATATTCCACATAAGCTTTTTCCATAGCAAAATTAACCGAGGCTGAAAGAACGCCGTCTGCTTTCTGGAGAGCCTTTTCAACTCTGCCGGCACAGGCAGTGCAGGTCATCCCCGCTAATCTAATTACCGTTTTTGTGGTTTTATCTTTTGTTAGTAATTCATTCACTATGCCAGACCTCCCTGAGTATTTAAATATACCCCCTGTGGGTATATTGTATCAGGCTTTCTCACTTATTGCAACCGGTTTAATTTATTAAAGTACCGGGCTTAACAAAACTGATAAGGGAGGTCTTCTATATAACACAACCTCCCTTTAAAGCCTGGCTTTTCTTACCCCCTGCACAGTGCGTAAATATTTTTTACAAGGAGCTTAAAAACGATTCGATCAGTGGCGCTGTTTTCTCCGTTTCAAGCAAAAAAGCATCATGCCCATAGCTCGAGTTGATTTCATGATATGAAACCGGACGAAAATTAGCAACAGCAGCCCTGGCCATTTCCCTGGCAGCTACCGGCGGGTAGAGCCAGTCGGATGTATAGGAAATTAATTGCAGTTTTGCCTCCATAGCAGAAAATGCCGCGGTAAGATCTCCGTTACCATAATCGGCTGCATCATAATAGTCCATTGCCCTGGTTAGGTAAAGATAACTGTTGGCATCAAAGCGCTGAACAAATGCTCTCCCCTGGTGTTCCAGGTAACTCTCTACAGAAAACTCGCCATTTAACCGGAAACAAGGTTTCGTACCGTTTTGAAAACGCCGCCCGAACTTGCCCTCCATCGATTCATAGGAAAGGTAAGTAATGTGCCCCAGCATACGGGCAAGTTCCAAACCACCATCTGGATGTTTCCCTCCGTAATATTGACCGTTTTTAAATTCAGGATCCTTGAATATGGCTTGCCTGCCAACAGCGTTAAATGCCAGGCCCTGCGCTCCTAACCGGGCTGAGGAGGCAAGTATAATAGCTGACCTGACCCGCTCAGGGTAGCCTATAGTCCAGGCCAAGGCTTGCTGCCCGCCGAGTGATCCGCCGGCCAGAGCCAACAGCTTTTCAATACCCAGGTGATCCTGCAATCTGACATGCAGACGCACTATATCATCCACGGTAATTACCGGGAAATCAAGACCATACGGCTTTCCGCTAACAGGATTTATCTCACAAGGCCCCGTTGTCCCATAGCAACTGCCAAGAATATTAGCGCAAACCACAAAGTAGCGGTTTGTATCGAAAGCCTTGCCGGGGCCGATAGAGCTGTCCCACCAGCCAGGCCTGTCCCTGCGCCAGGGACGGTTGTCTTTTTCCCAATCGGCATCCCATCCAGCTGCGTGAGCATCGCCTGACAGGGCGTGCAGAATAAATATTGCATTATTTTTTTTGGCATTAAGGGAGCCATATGTTTCATACTCCACTGTAACCGGAGCTATTGTCGCTCCGCAGTCAAGTGGCAGTGGGTTGCTACTGTCAGCAAGAAGCAGCCGCTGCGGTTTAACCCAGCCAACCGAACCTGGCGAATCGGGTAGGTCATACCCACCTTTCTTTTCAAGGCAGACATTAAGGGGATCTGTCATGTTTTCAATCCCCTCCTTCACTGACCGACTGACTAACATTTAAGGCCTGCTCAAGATCTGCAATTACATCAGAGGAATCTTCGAGCCCCACTGAAAGCCTGATATAATCTTCAGTTACACCGGTTAATTTTCGCTCTTCAGGAGAAAGCTGCTTGTGAGTTGTTGATGCCGGATGAATGATCAGCGTTTTAGCATCACCAATATTGGCTAAATGTGAAATCAGTTTTACGGAATTGATCAGCTTAATACCGGCATCGAGACCACCTTTAACACCAAAACCGAGGATTGCTCCGGCGCCCCGGGGCATAATTTCGCCTTGATACTCATGATCGGGATGGCTTTCGAGACCGGGGTAATTAACCCAGGAAACCGCCGGGTGCTGCTCAAGCCAGTTAGCCACAACCATAGTATTTTCACAATGAGCTTTCATTCGAAGAGGCAGGGTTTCAAGCCCCTGAAGAAACAGAAAAGCGTTAAATGGCGAGAGGCAGGGGCCGAGATCACGTAATAGCTGGACCCTTGCCCTGGCAATGTAAGCAGCGCCGCCTTTACCGGCTGCACCGAATGAATCCCAGTAACTAATACCATGATAGGTCGGATCGGGTTCGGTAAATTCAGGATACTTATCATTAGCCCAGTTAAATGTACCATTTTCAATAATCGCTCCACCAATTGAGTTGCCATGACCACCGATGAACTTTGTCAGGGAATGTACGACAATGTCGGCACCATGTTCGAAAGGACGAAACAGGTATGGAGTGGTAACCGTGTTATCAACTATCAGGGGCAATCCATTCTGGCGGGCTATTTCACTGATTTCTTTAATGCGGGCTATTCTGTTTTTAGGATTGCCAATCGATTCAATGTAAAAAGCTCTTGTATTTTCATCTGCTGCTTCAGCAAAACTCTCCGGTTTGGTTGGGTCGGCAAAACGAACTGAAATACCGAAACGGCTGAGAGTGTAAGCAAAGAGGTTATAAGTGCCCCCGTAGAGGTGGCTGCTGCTGACAATATTTTGCCCGGCACTGGCCAGATTGAGGACAGCCAGGGATATCGCTGCCTGTCCTGAAGAAAGGGCAAGGGCTGCGCTGCCACCTTCTAAAGCAGCAAGACGTTTTTCAAGTACATCTGTAGTCGGATTCATTATTCGGGAATATATGTTACCAGCCGTCTCAAGGCCAAAGAGCGCGGCGGCATGATCAACTGATTCAAAAAGATAAGATGTTGTCTGATATATGGGCACGGCACGTGATCCTGTCACAGGATCTGGAATCTGGCCAGCGTGAAGCGATTTAGTTGAAAAACCGTTAGTCATAGTAAGCGCCTCCTGTTTTCTAATTAATTTGTCGGGTAGAATTATAAAGATATGCCAGTGGATTGGTTGCAGTATTATTAAAATTGAGATAAGGATATCGCAGTTTTATGGTGATGTCTGAACCAACCACAGTGATGGTTTTAAGGGTTATTTAGAGGAGACACATGGCGGATAGCCCGCCCCAGGAAGAATAAAGGTGCGGAGAAGCGAAAGCAACCCGGCAGCATTGATCACTGCACGGCTGAATTTGTTCGGTTTTTGGAACCGGCAGTGCATCACGAGTCAACTGCACTCCTCCTTTCTGAAATAATTCCTATTGACATACTATCAATTTATTAAATGTTATGATACACCCAAGATATGGCATTGTCAAGAGAAAACTTTGTTAGAACTTAACTGACAAGACTGACAAGAAAATGGCACTCCTTTCTAGCTATGTCAGTCGCCTTAATCAGATTAAAGTTTAAACGTTCTTATTCTCAACAATTTATGTATAATGGTAAGTAGATATGTAATACTAACCGTTGTTGACTCCTGGAGATTTGATGAACAGATCAATCCATGAAAAAGTTAAAAGACAAACCGTTCAGCTTTCCGGTATGCTGCCGGTATACCTGATCATATTTTTCTCTTTTTTTGATACCCACGCTCAGATGCCCATACTCGCGCCTTACGCCAGCACCCTGGGGGCAACTCCTTTTATAATCGGCATAGTAGTTGGAGCATACTCATTTTTTAATATTACCGGTAATCTTACAAGTGGCATATGGATTGATCGCACAAACTGGAAATTACCACTTTTCACAGGCCTGGCCGGAGTGTCTGTAATCCTGGCTCTTTACCCACAAGCCGGCAGCACGACAGTCTTGATATTAATACGCGCTGCCCATGGGTACATGGGCGGGATCTTAGTGCCTGCTGCCCTGGCCTGCCTGACAAACAGAACTAATGCCGAAGGTCAAAACAAAAACCTGGCCGTCTTTGGCGCTGCTATTGGTCTGGCTGCAGTAACCGGCCCAGTGTTTGCAGGTATAGTTGCTAACAACTACGGCTATACCACAGTTTATTACAGCATGGCCGGAATGATGGCAACTGCAACTATATTTTCGTACATGTCCCTTTACAGGCAGAACCAGTTGCCCTGTAGCCAAGTAAAACCTTTAATATCTTTCAGACTTATTTCAGGGAAACCACATATAAGGAGCGCCTTCTTTTATGCTCTGGGAACAATGGGCTCAACAGGTACCCTGGCTTCTTTTTTACCAACAAAAGCAGCAATGCTGGATCTTAATCCCGCCGAAACTGGCCTGCTTTTTGCCACCTTCGCCCTGACGGCAATAGCAGTGCAGGTAGCATGGCCTTCATTTTTTAAAGCTTTATTCCGGGAGGATCACCGCGGGGGAGCATTAGGTTTGCTTATTCTCAGTTTTGCCCTTACACTGGCCGCTTCAGCCCCGAGCGCCAGGGTTCTTTTTTTAGCCCTGGTCCTGTTCGGTACCGGCTTTGGCTTTTCCTTCCAGGGAATGCTGGGGCTGGTAATTTCCGGTTCCGATTTGGAATGGAGGGGCCGGGCAATTGGTCTCTTTTTCGCTGTTTACTCACTTGGTGTAGCTGCTGTGCCACCTTTGAGCGGTCTGATCTGGCAGAACATTTCTATCTTTTTCCCTTTTTACACGGCTGCTTTTATTGCCCTTTGCTGCATGGCTGCCGGCTACAAAATTATTCAGGTAAAAAAATAAAAGGGCAGCTATATTAAGCTACCCGGTGATTATAAAAAAACAGCTATGCAATTGTTATTCTTGATCAAACAGATTTAAGAACTCACCGTAGCCTTCTTTTTCAAGTTTATCCTTCGGAATAAAACGCAGTGCAGCCGAGTTAATACAGTAGCGCTGCCCTGCCGGTTGGGGGCCGTCAGGGAAAAGATGGCCCAAATGCGAATCGGCTTTGCTGCTGCGTACCTCAACCCTGACCATGCCGAGACTTTTATCCTCTTTCTCAACAATATTCTTACTTTCAAGTGGTTGAGTAAAGCTGGGCCAACCGCTGCCTGAGTCGAATTTATCGGTAGAACTGAAAAGAGGCTCACCTGATACCACCTCAACATAAATACCTTCTTCTTTATTATCCCAATATTCATTATTAAATGCAGGCTCTGTTGCATCTTTTTGAGTAACGGCAAACTGGATCTCAGTAAGTCGTTCGCGCAGTTCACTCATACTGTAAACCTCCTATTTCTTTTCGCTTTTTATCTTCCAAAGCATGTAGAGAGATAGCGCCAATATAAAAGGGGTAAAAACCTGCACAGCGGTAAAGAAACCGAAACCCCAGGAGTCACTGATGTAGCCCCAGGCTATTAATGGCATCTCTCTGAATGTTTCTTCCACAAAACCCCGCAAAACAGTGTAACCTAAAACAAAATTCCAAAAAAGGTAGCCCGGTTTAAGCTTAGCTTTGCGGGCAAGCCTATTGTGAAGAATTAAAAGAATAACACCGATCAAAGATCCATAGATCTGGGCCGGATGACGATCAAAAGCCAAAAGCGCAGCTTCACGGCCAAGAATTTCCTGGTTAAATATATTCGCTATGCGAACCAGCATTATACCGACTGCAATACCCGGAACAGCCAAATCGGCGAGAGCTCTCCAATTGGCGCTCTTATAACGGCAGTAGATCCAGCTGCTTACAATACCGCCGATTAGTCCGCCGTGAAACGCGAGTCCGCCACGATCTACACGAATAATAAGCTCCGGCCTTTCCATGAAATATGACCAATTGGCAAAAACATATACAGCCCTGGCACCAATTACTATAGATATGACCATTATTATGAAAAGGGTAAAGATAAAATCTTCATTAAAACCTTTTTTCTCTCCGTATTTTCTCATGTAGTAAAAGCCGACAAGTACAGAAACTGCAAACATGAGGCCATACCAGCGAACCGCCAGCGGGCCGATTGTAAAGATAACCGGGCTGATATTTTCTATATACACTGTACCACATCCTCATTAAATTGCTGCTGCCCAGCTGAAATTCGAACTATACCCACAGTCAAAAAATTATATACCTGAAACCAGTTTACTGACAACAAACCGCTGCAAATGATCCTAATTTAAGGAGATAACTTTGTCAACCTGTTTTAATTTTATATTGTTATATCTTAATATTATGTTATAATAATAAATAACTTTGATGAGCGTAAAAAAGGGGATGTTAGTTGATGGCAAATAAAGTAGTAATTGTCGGTGGAGTTGCCGGCGGGGCATCGACAGCGGCGCGTTTGCGCAGGCTGGGTGAAGAAACAGAAATTATTTTACTTGAGCGGGGAGAGTACATCTCTTACGCAAACTGCGGGCTGCCTTATCATATCGGTGGAGCAATTGAAGAACGGGACAGCCTATTTGTGATGACACCGGAAAAATTCAAAGCCTGGCTGAATGTTGATGTGCGAACAATGAATGAAGCATTAAGTATCGACAGGGAGAAAAAGGAGGTAGAAATATTAAACCGCATAAGCGGTGAAAAGTATATAGAAAGTTACGACTATCTTGTTCTCTCCCCTGGGGCTGAACCTTTAAGACCACCTCTGCCAGGCATTGACGGTGAAGGCATATTCAGCCTGCGAACAGTACCCGACACAGATCGCATTCACAACTATATAAAAGAAAAAAACCCGAAAAATGTTGTGGTAGTAGGCGCCGGATACATCGGGATGGAAATGGCTGAGAATCTGCAGCACAGGGGCATTGATGTAACCGTTATTGAGCTGGCGCCACAGGTATTACCACCAATTGATGCAGATATGGCCGCCCTCGTCCAACAATACTTGCGCGCTCTTGGAATGAAATTACGCCTTGGCAATGGGGTGAAACAGTTTCATCATTTAGAAACAGGCAAGATAAAAGTAGAATTGGCCGATGGCGAAATGATTGAGGCAGATTTGGTTATCCTATCAATAGGAGTTAAACCTGAAACGAAACTGGCT